>JAPONU010000635.1 GCA_026713745.1 bacterium | reverse complement strand
CGGGCCTGCAGCAGGGCGTCGCGCACCGGACCGAGGCCCAGGCGCGTGGTCGCCGACTCCCCCACCATCAGCGCGCCGCCCACCGTGCCGCCGGGCCGCTCGGGCAGGGCGGTCCGCTGGCCTCCCTCGGCGAGGGCCCGGTGGAGTTCCGCCACAGTGGTGCCGGCGCGTACCCGCACCGTCATCTCGGCGGGCTCCAGCGCCACGATGCCCGCCGGCGCCCGCACCTCCCGGGTACCGGGCGCCACGGTGCCGCCGGCGTGCCAGCGGGTGCCACCCCCACGCACGCACACGGGCCCCTCGGCGCCCACCTCTGCGGCGAAGTCGGCCAGCGTCCCGTCGATGGCGTCCACCGTCATCGTCGCCACACCCCGCTCAGCCCCAGATCTTGCCGTCGGCGGCGCGCAGCGCGCCGATGTCGGCGCAGCTGTGGGCGCTGGGCAGCACCTTGCCGGGGTTCAGGCGGCAGTGCGGGTCGAAGGCGGCCCGAAGGCGGCTCTGCTGGTCCAGATCGGCGTCGCTGAACATGCGGTCCATGTAGTCGCGCTTCTCCACGCCGATGCCGTGCTCCCCCGACAGCGCCCCGCCCACCGCCAGGGATGCCTCGATGATCTCCCGGCCGGCGGCGTGCACCCGCTCGATGGTGCCCTCGACACGGGCGTCGAAGGCCAGGATGGGGTGCAGGTTGCCGTCGCCGGCGTGGAAGACGTTCAGCACGGTGAGGTCGTGGCGCTCGGCGATGTCGTAGACCTGCTCGAGCACCTCCACCAGCCGGCCGCGCGGCACCACGGTGTCGTGCAGGTAGTAGTCGGGGAGGATGTTGGCAACGGCCCCGAAGGCGCTCTTGCGACCCTTCCAGAGCCGTGCCCGCTCGTCGTCGTCGGCCGCCACCCGCACGCTGACGGCACCGTTGGCGGCGGCGATCTCCGCCACCCGATCGGCCGAGACGGCGACCCCGCCTGCCGGCCCGTCCACCTCCACGAGCAGCACCGCGGCCGCATCCCGCGGGTAGCCGGCTTTGGCGAAGTCCTCGATGGCGCTGATGCAGCGCCGGTCCAGCATCTCGATGGCGGCCGGAACGATGCCGGCGGCGATGATGGCGCTCACGGTGGCGGCGCCGGTGGACACGTCGTCGTAAGCCATCAGCATCGTGCGCACCGCGTCGGGGTTGGGGGTGAGGCGCACCGCCGCGGCCGTGGTGATGCCGCACATCCCCTCGGAGCCGACGAACGCCCCGCGCAGGTCGTAGCCGGCGGGTTCGGCGGACAGGTCACCGAGGGTGACCACCGAGGCGTCCGAGAGGACCACCTCCAGCGCCACCACGTGGGCGCTGGTCACGCCGTAGGCCAGGCAGTGCGGTCCGCCGGAGTTGGTTGCCACGTTGCCGCCGATGGTGCAGGCCTGCTGGCTGGACGGGTCCGGCGCGTAGTGCATGCCGTAGGGCGCCAGCCGCCGGGACAGCTCGAGGTTGACCATGCCGGGCTGCACCCACGCCACGCCGTTGTCCAGGTCCACCGACAGCAGCTCGTTCATGCGGGTGAGCGACAGTACCACGGGTCGGCCCAGCGGGGCGGCGCCGCCCGACAGCCCGGTGCCCGCTCCCCGCGGCACCACGGCCCGGCCGTGTGCGGCGGCGATACGCACGCAGGCCGCGACCTGCTCGGTGGTCACCGGGAAGCACAACGGCCCGGCGATGCCCTCGCTGTAGATGGAGGCGTCGCGGGAGGCCAGGTAGCGGGCGGCTGCGTCGGCCCGCACCCGCTCGGCGCCGATGGCCGCGGCGAGGTCGGCCACGAGGTCGGCATCTTCGCGTCCGGCGGGCCGGGGTTCGGGATCGCGGCGGCGCAGGCGGCGGGCCGCTGCGGCCAGCAGGGCCGCCATCAGCGGTCCGTGGACTTGACGGCCGCCCGCTGGATCACGTCCTCGCTGGGCCCGTCCGGGCCACACAGCGCCCGGAACGCCTCCAGCACCGCAATCGGCGAGTTGCGGTGGCGCTTGGCGGCGACGGCCAGCGGCTCGTGGAACGCCCCGCCGCAGTGGGCGCAGGGCCAGCTGAGGCGCGACATCAACTGGGCGGCCTCACCGCCGGGGAACATCCGGAGGACCTCGACGACGGTGGTCCTGCCCTTGATCTCGCGGGCGTCGGCCGGCGGCCCGACGGGGCCTGCGGTCCCGCGCCCGTTCACGCCGCGCACCGTCACCGATGCGCCGGGAGGGTTCAGAGGCGGACCTGCTCGAGCACCCGCACCTCGGTGGCCTCCATGCGGATGGCGTTGCGGGGCAGTTGGTAGCGGGCGAAGGGCAGCACGATCACCTTGGCGTCGGGGCCGTGGCGTT
>JAPONU010000634.1 GCA_026713745.1 bacterium | reverse complement strand
CGTCACGCGCCGGCGGCGCCGGTGACCGGCCGGTTCCGCGCCCACTGACACAGCCGGACCAGGCTGCCCGCCGCGTGTGTCAATCGAGTCGTGTGGCACTATATTGATGTCAAACGACTCGATTGACATCCAGCAACCAAGGAGTTCGCATGAGCCAGATCACCGCACGAGTTCCCGACGAGCTTGTCGAGGCGCTGGATGCAGCTGCCGAGGACTTGAAGCGCAGCCGGGCCGACATCATTCGCCAGGCCTTGGAACGCTACTTGGAGGACTATGACGATCTCGAGGTCGCCCTTGAGCGCCTGCGAGATCCGGCCGACCCGGTGCTCGATTGGGACCGGGTCAGAGATGAGTTGCTCGGTTCGGATTGAACGCAGCACGACCCGAGAACGAGGGATGGCGTAGAAGCCGCCGTCGATGGCCGCATACGCAGTTCGGATCAAGCGCAGCGCGGCCCGAGACCTCGCGCAGATCGCTCGCCAGGATCGTGAGCGCATCGTGTACGCCATCGATCGCCTCGGCGAGCAACCGCACGCGGGCCAGGCGCTGAAAGGAACTCTGCGGGGCCTTCGCCGCGTACGCGTCGGCGACTACAGGGTGTTGTACGAAGTGCTCGACAATGAACTGGTGGTCCTCGTTGTTCGAGTCGCACATCGCCGGGAGGCCTATCGCCGCCGTTAGACCGGCGGACCGGTATGTCGTGGCACCGGACGGGTCAACCGTTCAATGCCAGGGTGATTCGACTCGCGACGGCTCATCCCTTTCGTTCTTTGCGAAGTGGCAGTACTGTCTCTTTTGCATCTTTTGCAGAATGGTCAGTGGGGTGTTCCGGGTGGCGGGCGTGGCCCGGAAGGATGAGGCCGTGGATTCGGCGACGGGCTGGTCGGAGGACATGGTGGGCGGATCTCGGCGGTTCCGCTGGGTCGAGCAGGGTCCCGGGACCGCAGTCGCCGACCCCGATCCCGACCTGCCGTGCACAAGCCGATGTCCCGGAGTTAGCAATATGGTATTACCATATAGTTGAGTATGGGTAGTATGGCAACCGTGAAGACGACGCTGGATATCCATGACGAACTGCTGATGCGGGCCAAGCGCCATGCGCAATCCACGGGCCGCCCCCTGCGGGCGGTGGTGGAGGAAGGGCTGCGGCACGTGCTGTCGGCACCGCCGCCGGCGAGCTACGAGTTGCCCGACCTGCGCGTCGGCGACCCGCAGGGGGCCGACCCGCTGGAGCGCTACTCGTGGCCGGAGTTGCGCGAGTTGATCTACGGCGGCGACGGGCCCTGATGCTCGCCGTCGACACCAACATCCTGGTCTACGCGCACCGCCGGGAGGCCCGCCACGGCGAGCAGGCCTACGAGGTCCTTCGGGCATTAGCCGAGGGCGACCGATCCTGGGCGATCCCGTGGCCGTGCTGCTACGAGTTCCTGAGCGTCGTGACCAACCGCCGCATCTGGGGCGAATACGCCAGTTCGCCGCAACAGGCATGGCGGCAGCTGGCCGCCTGGGCGGCGTCGCCGTCGAACCGCATGATCGGCGAGACCGACGACTTCATGGAGATCCTCGACCGGTTCGTGAACCGCCCACGGGTCATCGGCGGCATCGTCCACGACGCCCGGATCGCAGCCATCTGCATCGCCCACGGCACCGAAGCACTACTCACACGCGACCGCGACTTCTCAATGTTCCCCCAACTCCCCACCCGCGACCCGCTCACGGGCACGCCGTAGCACCGGGCGCTCGGTGGTCCCGCTTGCGGCAGCGGAGCTTCTTTGGGGTTGCACGAATCTCGCGATCTCGCATTGCCGCGCGCGCTGTTAGCGCTAACAGACCGCTTCGGACATTAGCGGGGAGCGACGGTGGCGAGGGGCTACCTGGCTACGACAAGGAGTCCCCGGTTCTCAGGCGGGCTCGGGTTGTCGGTTGAGGTTGAGCAGGGCGTCGAGTTCGGGGTCCACGATGCGTAGGGCGCCGTCGACATGGTGCTGGAGATTGGCGACCAGTCGAGCGACGCTGTTGCCGCACGCGCCCTCGTAGACCTGCACTCGCAAGAACTGTGTCTGCGCCTCCACCCGCATGCACGCCCCGACGTGCAGGTCCACGGCGTCGCACTCGCCGTAGCGGTCGTCGGCGCGGTGCAGCCCCCACAACCGGAAGGGCTCGCGCGACGAGAACAACTCGTCGAACAGCAGCGCAAGGCTGGGCAGCGGACGCGAGAACTCGATCTCGATCGGCGTGCCGCTCACGATGCCGCCGCCGGCGTCGCCCAGCGACGCGAAGCGAGTGGTCCGGGCCTCCACGGCCTCCACGAAGGAGCGGTAGCGCCCGATGACGTCGGCCACCACCTGCTGGTGCAGCGGGAACGAGTCGCCTCGGGCGACGAAGTGCGCCTTGCGGTTGACGGCCTGCTCGACAAACCCGAAGTCCGGGTCGTCGATTGGGACGGTGAGCCGGTCGATCGAGAAGGCGTGGCCGTGGCCGTTGCCGGCGCTGATCGTGTCGAGCAGCCGGTCGGCCTGTTGGCCGCGCACGGAGATCGATAGGTCCTGGATGTCGTCGTCCGGCCGCGTCGCCGCTCCCCTGAAATCCGCCTTAACGAACGATGGGCGGCTGCCGGGCCGGATCCGGCGGAGGTGCTGCGACGGCAACCACACGAAGTCGAGGTCGCGTCGCTCCGAGACCTTGGCTCGCACGGCCCGCAGCGCATGTTGGGTAGGGCTCGCGGAGTGGAATGACCAGAACCGACCATCAAGGTCGTCGACGATGAACTTCACGTCGTCGCCGAGATCGACGTCGTGGAGGTGGACGTCCTCTGTCTGCTCGATCCGCCCAGTGCTGAAGACCTCCGCCAAGTACTCCGCGGGCGTCCTCGGCCCGGGGTGGGCCTCAAGCACGAGCGTCTTCCACGGCGTGTCGTTCGGCGTGGAGAACTGCACCTCAAGGGTGTGCCTGTTCATGCCTCACCCTCCTCATGCCCACCCGGGGCGACGTCCGATCCGCTGTCTTCGGGCTCCTCCAACTCGGTGCCTAGATCAACACTATCGAACAAGGCCATCTGGCTTGGGGAGCTTGGCTCACTGGGAGCTTGCCCGCGCGAGTGGCGCCGGATTGCCTGGTAGCGCTGTGTGCGCCCGCGGGGGTCGGCCCGTTCCGGGCTGTCGACTATTTCCACCAGCGAGTAGTCGCGACTCGCCGTCCGTCCTCGAAAATGGAAGTTCGCCGGGGAATCGGCACACAGGCGTTCGAGGGCCTGTTCGATCTTTTTGATGAGACTGTTGCGATACCGAGTGCCATAGAAGTTCAGGTGCGGAACGGCGCGGCCAGCAAGATCCACAACGCTGATAGGGACTGTCGCGCCCAGGTTCACCGCGGCGACGAGTGCCTGACTTGCGATCATGTCGAACTCACCCGCCTCCGACTGCTCGTCTACCCGGATGATCGTTGGGGCCCAGCCAGTTGTGGGAACCGGGCTTGAGAAGATATCGGCGATGTCTTGGGGTGAGGAGCCCTCTCCGTGCAGGGTGATCTGGTCATCGCTGACGGCCAGAACTGGATAGGCGCATCCGGCCACGTGGAGGCCTGTGAGGATCCGGTCCACGTTGTCGGCCAAGCAGACATAGAGGGGTTTCACGGTGATCTCGTCGTCTCGTGCCACGGTTACGCCCGTGTGCCGGACGAGTTGATGCGCATCTACCTGGCCGTAGCGCTGGGCCTGGTCGGGACGGACATTGCGTCCGGACTTCGTTTCGACTACGAGGAACCGGTTCATGACAGGGCTGAAGGCAACAGCGTCGGCCACGACTCGTCCTTCCGCTGTATCCAGAGGCAGCTCAAGAGCTTCGAGTCTGTAGCCGGCACCGTGCAGGGGATTGGGCCATGAGGTGCCCGCTGGAGATGCAAGCGCGATGAATGCGTTCAGCGGGATCAGCCGGGCATCCACCGCACCACCTCCTCTCGAACACGCTCGGCCTGTCTCAGGGCGGCACTCGAAGATGCTACAGGTGCCCTGTGCCATGGCTCTGATCCGTGTTCCGTTCCCGTAGCAGGCGACCGAGGCGGGAACCACGGGACTCGCCTGTCGAGGGAGAACGTCCCCGGTCGCCTCGACTGGGCGGTGAGGATGTCGATCTGCGGAATTCCTCGATGTAGGTGGTGAGGCTGGCCGGTGGGGACGAGGCGACTACGGGCCCGGTGCACCAACGGTCGCGTGGTCGAGACGTCGATGGATCATGGAGAGGGTGGTCATCGCTTCGAGCAATTCGTCATCGGAGTTCGTACGGTGAATCTTGGGTTCGTGGGCGGTCGGATTGCGGTACAGGCCGACGAGGCCGAGCACGACGTTGGCGAATCCTGCTTGCTCACTGCGATCGGTCTCGGTTGCGCCTGAGTTGATGGCCACGACCGGATGATGAGCCGGGCACAGCGTCGCTTGCACGATCTTCGCGCCGTCACCACCGAGCCCGGTCATCGTCCGTAGGCGGTCGGGGACGCTCTTGGCCGCCTCGAGGACGGCGTGGAAGTTGTTCTTGGCTAACAACTCGTCGGTGCAGTAGTGCACGACCTCGGGATGAGTGCTGCGCCGACGTAGTTCGGTGCGGATCCTCCCGGCCCGGGCCGCGGCCTCGTCCAGCGTCGTAGCGGCCCCGCCCTTGACCCAGACGACCTGTCCTTTGTCGCTGACGCGCACGCCGGCGTGAATGAGGACCTCGTTGAGGCCATCTTGCAGGTACGTGAACCGGGCCGGGTTATCCACGAACCGCACCGGTTTCATGGCGGCCACGATCAAGGCCACTACGCAGTTGCCGGTTTGATCCCGGTTCTGACGATTGGCAAGGGCGTTGTACAGCCGTTTCCACTTGGTGTTGGTGGGATCGATATCGCGAATGCCTACTTCCTGCAGTCGCTGCTCAATCTGAGAGCCAGTGAGCCCATTGCTCGTGTCACCGAGGACAGCGGCAACTCCTTCGATGATCGCGGTGCTGAACGGCTGAATCGGCTCCTTCGCCATGTTCGGACCCTAGCCAGAGCTCACCTATGACAGGGCGACCGTTTGACCGGTGCGGCTGACGAGCCGCTGACACACCGACCGTGCGAGAGTCGTTGACTCGAGCCCGGAATTGCGTCTGGATCGCGATGCTGTCGGGCTAGACAGTGGGCGATGGACGAAGCCAGGTCGGACGAAATCAGGCTCTTCGGATTTAAGCGGGCACTGGGTCCGCGATCGCCGGGGCGGGGGTCCGCGAGTGGTGGGTTGGGGGCCTCCAGAATCGGGGTTGACAGACTCCGATTCAGAGGAGGCCCCCGGTGGAGAGCAACCCTACGCGTGTTTGCGAGTTGATTGTGGGTTTGGGCGATGTGGATGTTCTCGGCGTGGTCGACGAGCCCGACGGGCCGTTGGTGGCGCACATCGAGACGCGGGTGCGGCCGCCGTGTTGTGGGGGCTGCGGCGGGGGTGTGTGGGCGAAGGGCAGGGGGGCGGTGGGGTTGGTGGGCCGGCGGGCGTTCGGCCGGCCGGCGCGCCTGGTGTGGCGCAAGCGGCGCTGGCGGTGCCCGGCTGGGGATTGTGCGGTGGGGTCGTGCGTCGGGGTTGCGGAGGAGTTCGCGCGGGGCGGCTCGTTGCGGCCGGCGGGGGCGGGCCGGTGGGAGACGGCCGCGGTGTGCGGCGACGGTCGGGCGGTGTCTGATGTGGCCGGCGAGTTGGGTTGTGACT
>JAPONU010000633.1 GCA_026713745.1 bacterium | reverse complement strand
GGCTGCGCTCCAACTTCATCAGCGGAATCAAACACCTGCCGGTGCGCGTCCGGCTCGCCTGAGGTCTTCCCGGAGCCGTTGGCGATCCTCATCCCCTCATTCCGGCGAAGGCCGGAATCTGGGGCAGCGAGATGACCTCTGCGCCGCTACCGGATGGCGTCGGCTCTGCCGCTCAGGCGTGGGGTCCGCCGTCCTCGTCGCCGGACAGGCCGGCCCGGCCCAGGCGGTCCAGGCAGGCCTCGACGCTCCAGGGCAGCATCGTGGCGCCGCAGCGGGCGTCGCGGTAGAGGCGCTCCAAGGTGTGCGGGCGCAGCAGCGAGCGGCCGCCGCAGACGCGAACGGCGAGCGACGCCAGCTCGGGAGCGGTCTCCATCGTCGACACCATTGAGGCCCAGGCCCGGCGCACCTGCGTTGGCGACGGGTCGACGCCGGCGTCGGCCAGCACGTGCCGAGCAAGGGCGTGGGCCCGCTCGTAGGACACCTGCATCTCCGCCCAGCCGGCCTGTTTCTGCGGATTCTCCCGGCGCGACCCCGGTCCGATCCGACCCGCCAGGTAGCCGTCGGTGAAATCCATGACGGAGCGCATAATCCCCAGGTACGTGAATGAAAGCGTCAGGTAGAAGTGCGGCCAGCGGTGCGCCACTTGGTCGAAGACCCCGGGGGGCAGCAACTCGGCGTCGGAGGGCACGAACACGTCCTCCAGCACGAGCGTCAGCGACACCGTGCCCCGCATCCCCAGCGGGTCCCAGTCGCCGGTGAAGCTGAGCCCTTCGCTGTCGGTCGGCACGCTCATGAGCCGGATGGTCGGGTCCTCCGGCGTGATGCAGATGACGTTGTGGCGGTCAGCCGCGTGCGAGAGCGAGGCGAAGATCTTGCGCCCGCTCAGCTGGAAGCCGCCCTCGACGCGCACCGCCGTGGTGGTGACGCCCGCGGTCGCTCCGGGGGCGTTCCCCTCGCTGAAGGGCTGGGCGTGGATGTGGCCGTCGCCGATCACGCCGGCGTACATGGCCACCCGCCGGCGCTCGTGGCTGGCCCGATCTGCCGGTGACATCTCCAGGTCGTCGGCGATCTGACCGCACAGCAGCATCGTCGCGGTGTGCATGTTGAAGGTCAGGGCGGTGGACCCGCAGTGGCGGCCCAGTTCCTCCGACACCAGCCCGTAGGTGGCGAAGTCGGCGCCGAGTCCGCCGTAGTGGGCAGGGACGCAGAGGCCCAACAGTCCTGCGGCGCGGAGATCGGCGTAGTTCTCGTGGGGGAAGCGGGCGTCGCGGTCGTAGCCCGCGGCGCGCTCGGCGAACGTCGGTCCCAGATCGGCGACGAGCGCCACGAAATCGCGCTGGCGGTCAGGCGGAGTCGGCGGCACGGTCGAGGTCATGAGGCGCGGTCAGGCTACGCGGTGGTGCCGTCGCGGATCTGCAGGGTCTTCAGGTCGCTGTGGAAGTCCAGGGCGTAGTCCCCGCCCTCCCGGCCGAGGCCACTGATACCGCAGCCGCCGAACGGGGCCGTCAGGTCGCGCACCAGGAAGCAGTTCACCCACACCGTCCCGGCGCGCACCGCCCGGCCCACCCGATCGGCCCGCTCCGCCGAGCCGGTGAAGACCACGCCGGAGAGTCCGTAGCGCGTGCTGTTGGCGAGCCGCACCGCCTCGGCCTCGTCGGTGAACGTCTGCAGCGTGAGTACGGGGCCGAACACCTCCCGCTGCACGACCTCGCTGCCGTTGCTCGCCGGGAGGATCAGCGTCGGCTCGTACCACAGGCCGTCGGGCCGGCTGCGGTGCCCGCCGCGCAGCACGGTGTCGCCGGCGCGGCGCGCCCGCTCCACGAACCCCTCGACGCGGGCCAGATGGTCGGGATGGATGAGGGGAGAGATGGTG
>JAPONU010000632.1 GCA_026713745.1 bacterium | reverse complement strand
TCGCCCAGCGCGCTCATATGGGATCCTTCGCCCGGCTGCGCCGGCGGGCCGGGACCAGCACCGAGTACTGCTCGCGCACGACGGAGTGGAACACCAGGAATCCCAGCGAGAGCAGCAGCACACCGGCGATGCCGACGAGCACGAGCTGTCCCGCGCCGGCGCGGTAGGGCTCGAAGTACTGCGGGTTGTTGCGGTACATGAGCAGCACGACGCCGGCGGCCAGGCTCAGCAGGGCGATCGTCTGGGTCCAGAGCTGCACGACGGCCTCGGTCTTGGTGCGGTGCAGCGAGACGACGTCGCCGATGCGCTCGCCGAGGTCCAGCAGCGGCCCCGCCACCGACCCCCCCGCGGTCGCCGCCATGCGCAGACCGGCCGCCACCTCGGGTTCCCACACCCGCCCGGCCGCCGCCAGCTCGTCGAGGGCCACGTCCAGGCCGCGGAACTCGGCGGTGGCGGCCATGTTCGCCACCGTGCGGACGATCTCGGCGGGAGCGTGCGCCACGCTCCCGGTCAGCGCCTGCTGCAGGCCGGCACCGGCGCGGGCCAACTCGGCGAGCTGGCGGGTCCAGGTCTGCCAGGCCAAGGCCTCCTTCGACTGCTGCCGCCGGCGCCGGGGCGCCGCCATGAACGGCGGCAGCAGCACGCCGAGGCCGCCCAGCAGCACCGCCATGCCGAGCAGTTCCGTCGCCCAGAACCCCAGCGCCATGCCGCCGACGCCGCCGGCGATCTGCGCCATGCCCACAGCACCCAGCCGGCGCCCACCGCCGGCCCGGCGGGCCTCGGCGCGCTCCTCGCGCTCGATGCGCCGGGCCTCGGCACGTTCGCCGGCAGCGGGCCGCTCACGGCTCAGGACGCCGGTGGCGGCCAGGACCACCACCGCCAGCCCCACGGCGAAGACCACCCCGACGATGATCGGCATCAGCACGGGGCGTCAGGCCTCCCCGGCCCAGCCCGTGACGTCGAGCCCGCCCTCGACGACACGCTCGATCACCTCGGGGTTGCGGGGGCGGCCCAGCAACGTCAGCGGGTCGCCGCGCCGGGGCCGCCCGAAGATGTCGTTCATCTCGAAGCGGTCGCCGTCGGACGACAGCACCTCGGAGATGGTGTTGACGCCGCGGAAGCCTGTGCGCGGGTCGCCGCGCAGGTGCACCACCAGGTGGATGACCTCCGCGGCCTCCTGGATGAGCGCCGACTGCGCGCCCGCGACGCCCGAGGCCAGGCAGTAGCGCACGAGGCGGGCCAGCGCCTGGCGCGTCGAGGAGGCGTGGATCGTGGCCATCGACCCGTCGGAGCCGGTGCCGCACGCCGACAGGAACGTGGCCGCCTCGGCGCCGCGCAACTCTCCCACGATGACCCGGTCGGCCCCCGAGCGCAGCGACCGCTTGGCCAGTTCCTCCATCGTGATCTCGCCGGAGCCGTCGCTGTTGGGCTCGCGCGTCTCCACGGAGAACGTCAGCGGGTGCGACTGGTCCAAGAACAGCTCGAAGGTCTGCTCGAGGGTGCAGACGATCTCGGTGGGCCCCACCTCGGCCAGCAGGGCGCGCAGCAGCGTCGTCTTGCCGGCCCCCAGGGCGCCGCAGACCAGGACGTTCGAGGGCGCCGGCGGTCGCACCGCGGCGCGCAGGAACGCCGCCGCCTGCTCCGACAGCGACCCGCCCGTCACCAGATCCTCGAGCCGGATCGTGCGGTGGCGGTGGCAGCGCACCGTGAGGAACGGCGTCCCGCAGACCGCCATCGCCGCGAAGATGCGCTCGCCGCTGCGCAGGCGCAGATCCAGCAGGGGGGCCGACTGGTCGAAGCGGCGCCCCGTCTGGCCGTGCGTGGTCGCCAGGTGGGCGATGTAGCGGATCATCTCGTCCTCATCGGCGAAGACGGGCTCGCTGACGATCTCCTGGCGCCCGCCGGCGAGGCCCAGGACGGCGTTGCGGGGGCCGAACAGGTAGATGTTCTCGACGTCCTGGCGGCGCAGGAACCGCTCCATGGGACCCGCGCCCAGCAGCGCCGTGAGCTGGTCCCACAGCCAGTCGTAGTCCTCGTCGGTGAGCACCCGGCCCGCGAAGTGCAGTTCCTCGGCCTCGCGGCGGGCGATCGTCTCACCGGCGACCTGCCGGCAGATTTCCACCACGTCGAGACCGTCGGTGGCGGCGTCGAGGCGGTGCTCCTGCACCCGCGGCAGGACCGTGCCCCAAATGTCCTCGCGCAGCGCCATCGTCACGCTCCCCGGCCGCCGGCCACCCACGTGGGGACCTCGGGTGCATCGGCGGCGGCAGCGACGCCGTCCCCTGTTCCCCCGGTGGGGGCCGGGGACGCCGGGGCGGACTCCACGAGGGCCAGATCCGGGCGCGGCGACCGGGCCGCGTCGGCGGCGGTGTCGAGAAGCGACAGGAGGCCCTCAGCCAGGTCGCCGACGGCGCGGGCGAACATCCGCTCGCGCCGGCCGCCCTGCAGGCGCAGCACGCCCTCGTCCTCGAGCACGGGAAGCCTGCCGGCGACGGGCACGCCCGAGGCGGTCCGCATCACCCCGTCGGCGATGGACGATGAGCCCTCGACGACGAGGAGCCCGTGCTGGCGACCGGGCTGCGCCAGCCCCGCGGCCTCGCGCAGCTCCCCCAGGGACGTCACCTGCTCGGGGGTCTGCGCCGGTGCCAGGAACACGACGATCCGGGCCGCCCGGAGCAGCGGCAGCAGCGGGCTGTCGGCGTGCAGGCCACTCGACGCCACCAGCACGGTGCGTTCGCGACCCAGGTCCCGGAGCTGCGGGACCCGCTCGGCGAGCCAGCCGGCGGCGTGGGCGGCGCCCGCCGGATGGAACGGCGCGAACAGGCTCCACAACGACCCCGGGTCGGTGCCGAGATCGAAACAGTGGTCGGCGAGGAGTTTGAGCGTCAGCGGTTGGCGGACCGCGATCAGCGACGGCAGGCCCCGCTCGACGGGGGAATAGCCGGCGCGCGTCGCGGTGCCGAGACGATCGGCCAGCGCGGAGCCCTCCGTGTCGCCGTCGATGAACAGCACCTGCCGGTCGGCCCCGGCCCAGGCGCGGGCAACAGCGAGGCCGACCGACCCGGCGTCCAGAGCGGCGCCGCGGGGGCTGACCAGCGCCAGCACCGGTCAGCCCTCGACCAGCTCGCTCGGGAACCAGCGCAGCAGCGCCAGGTTCACGTCGCGCAGCAGATCCTCGACGGTGTCGTCGGTGACCGGCTCGGGGACCACCATCACCAGCGGCGTGGCGTCGAGCCGCTCGGGCAGGAACGTGTAGTAGGCCCAGCGGTCGGCCTCGGCCCAGAAACGCAGCACCGAGCCGTCCCAGCCCTCCAGGACGCGCCACTCCAGCACCTGCGGCGGCCGGCCGCCGTCGTCCTCCAGGCCGCCGGCGCCGGGGTCGAGGATCAGCACCTGGTCGCCGTTGCCGGGCGGCCGCGAGGACAGGGAGGCGTCGAGGGGCAGCGTCACGAGGAACTCGCCGGGCTGCGGCGTCGCCGTCTCGGTGGCGGCCGACTCCACCTCCTCCAGCTGAGCCTCCCACTCGGCCAGCCACAGGGCGTCGAGGCGCGCCGTCATCTCGTCGACGTCGGAACCGTCGGGCACGGGCAGCGCCAGCGGCGCCCCGCCCAGGGTCTCGGGCAGTGCCGCCCAGCGCGCCCACTCGTCGGGAGAGGCGAAGAGCCGCACCTCGTCGCCGTCGAAGAGTTCCAGTTCCAGCCTGCCGATGACCGAGCGGGGGCGGCCCGGGACGCTTCCCGCGGGGCGCAGACCGGCATCGACCAGCAGCACCAGGTCACCGGCGTCCAGGCCCTCCGGCGCCAGCGAGTCGTCGATCGGGACGCGCACCTCCAGTTCGCCGGGCCCCGGCGCCGGCTCGGGCGGTTCCTCGACCACCGCGGGGGTGACGGCGGCGACGCCGGCCAGGTACTCCGCCAGCCAGATCGTGTTGAGACGCTCCGCGACCTCGGTGGGGTCGCCGCCGAGCGACACCGGGAGCACCTGGGGCGAGACGCCCAGGATCTCCGGCAGCGCCTTCCACTCGATCCACTCCTCGGGCGGCACCAGCAGCCGCACCGACTCGCCGTCGAAGTCGTTCAACTCGAGGGACTGGATCACCCGCCGGGGCCGGCCCAGATCGCCGACGCTGGGCTCGACGCCGGGGTCGATGAGGAGAACCGTGTCGCCCGCCGACACCGGGGTGACGCTGTAGCTGAGGTCGAGAGGCACGACCACCTCGAGCTGGTCGCCGACGGGTGTCGTGTCCGGCGGTGCGAACATGTCCCCGGTGACGACCGAGCCGGCGGAGACGGCCTCGACCGCCACCCAGCCCTCGAAGGTGAAAGCGGCCTCGGGAGTCCAGGGGATGTGCGGGATCTCGCCCATGGCCGCCGACGCGGCCTCGAAGTCCGCCGCCGAGACGAAGGCCCCCGGGGCGATGTCCACGGCGGTCACGAGCACCTCGGTGCGCTCGTCGAAGGCGTCGCTGGTGAGGTAGAAGCCGGCGACGCTGCCGAGCAGGATCAGGAGGCCGAGCGCGATGAACAGGATGCGGCGACCGGAGGCGGACAGTCCTCCGCCGCGCGCCCGGCTGGGGCCGAGGGCCTGCGGTTCGGGGTCGGGTGTCTCGGTGTCGGTCACTTGCCCTCCTCCTGTCCGGCGGCGTCGAGACCCGAGGGCGGTAAGAACGGCACCCCCCCCCGTTCGCCGTACGGTGGCCACCGGGGCCGATCTCCGTTGTGATGTTGAAATCACCACAACGTGTGCATTGTATGTCGCCAATCGCCATGCCACCCGCGCAGCCGGAGTCCCCGGCGAGTGGTGTGACCCTCAGCCCGCCGGGACCGACGCGGTGCGGCCCAGCCGCGGCGTGACCCTCAGCCCGCCGGGACCGGCGCGGTGCGGCCCAGCCGAGGTGTGACCCTCAGCCCGTCGGGCCGACGGCGGCGAGCCGGTACGCCAGCACCCCGGCGGTGCCGAGGACGAGACCCGGCGCCCAGCGGACCCGCGCCCGGCGCCCCTCCCGCACGAGCACCACCATGGCCACCGGCCACTCGGCGGTGGCCCCGGCGCACAGCGCCCACCACGACCACTCCAGCCCCCACCAGCCCGCCAGCAGGCCGTTGGCGATGATGAGCCGCACGTCGCCGTAGCCCAGCCGCCCGGGCCACCGCCGGTAGACGACCTCGAGCAGCAGCCCGAGGCTCACGGCGCCCACGACGGCCCAGGCGAATCGCCACGGGTCGCCCAGCAGCCAGGCGGCGGCCCCCAGCAGCGCCGCGATCGCCAACCCGGCCACCCAGACGGCACGCCGGGGAATGATGGCGTGCCGCAGGTCGGTGATCGACACGTGCACGCCCAGGACGGCCCACACGCCCACCGCCGCCCACACCAGTGCCTGCGCCATCACCAGAACCCGCCCGGCGGAGCGGCGGCCGACACCCCGCCCACGAACCCGCCGAAACCCGGCTGCGCCACGGCCGACACCCCGCCCGCGAACCCGCCGAAACCCGGCTGCGCCACGGCCGACACCCCGCCCACGAACCCGCCCGGCGGCACCACGGCCGAACCGCTAGGAGAGTGCCGAGCAATCGACGCCGGACGCCGGCGGAACCGCTGGACCATGGATTCCGGCCCCCGCCGGAATGACGCCGGAGGCAATCCGCAGCACCACGCAGCAGCTTGCTAGCCGCCGTCGGGGCCGTCGCGCACGACACCGAACGGAGTGCGGAACGACACCGACTCCGACATTTGACGGCCCGGGAAGCCGGCGTCGGGGTCGGCGGGGTCGGCGCGCAGCCAGCCCGGCTCGCCGTAGTCGTTGAGCACGTCCAGCCGGTCGCCGCAATCGTTCGTCCTGCCCTTTGCCGCTGCGGTAGTGGGATCCTTCAGGTCGCCGAGATTCGCGAACGGGACGCTCAGCCGCCCGACCGCCTCGCCGCCGAGGCGCACCCCGTCGGGCCAGACCTGCGACGCCGCCCAGCCGCCGTACCAGTCCGCCACCAGCGCAACGTGGGTGGCGTCGAGCACCACCGAGGTGCCGCGGACCCGGCACGGGAGGCGGGAGGCGGAGTCGAGGTCCGAAGCGGTGACGTAGGAGTCGCTGTAGAAGCCCGACACCGACTCGGTGTCCACCCCGACGCCGCCCAGGTCGGTCACGATCGGCTGCCAGAGCGCCCGGCACCGCGCCGCCACCAACTCGTCGGAGGCGCTGTCGCAGTCCGGGGGGAAGCCGTCGAGGGAGCGGCGCTCCACGCCGGAGGCCTCGCGCCACGCCACCGCCAGGGTGGCGAGGTCGTCGGCCGTCTCCGCCACCGTGGCCTCGGCGGCCATGCGCTGGGGAACGGCGATGGCCACCACGCCGGCGAGCGCCAGGGCCGGCACCATGAGCACCACCCAAAGGCTGACGGCGCCGCCGGCGCAGTCACGCGGCGCCCGGCCCCGGCGCGGCGGGCGGGGACGGTCGACCGGCTTCACGACGCCCTGGCCGTGCGCTTCACGACGGGGTGGGTCCAGCGAAACGGCCATTGCTCACCAGCCTCTTAGGGTTGGTCCGGGAGGATCACGACCCTCAGTACGGACCAGGGGTTTTCTCGGCTCGCGTCGCCGGCGGTGAAGTCCAGGAAGTCGTCCAGAGGGTCGTCTCGCGGGATCGAAACCGTGACGACGAAGCTCTCCTCGTCGGATTCGTCCACGCCGTCGCTCAGGATCCGGATCCTCTCCGGCGCCGACGGCGGCGAGGCGCAAGCCTCAACCCGGACGGGGCCGCTGGGCAGCGCCGCGAAGTCGCTCCCCGCGACCGCCGGGACGGCCGGTGGGGCAGGATCGCTCGCCGAGTACTCGAACCCCCACGCCCGCGCGCTCACAGGGTCGGTGCCGTCGAGGCTGCCGACCAGCCGTACGCGCAGATCCAGGTGTTGGCCCTCGCGCAGCTCCACGACGCGGTCGCCGACGGGATCGTCGGGGTCGTCGGGGTCGACGAGGAGCAGGTCGGGCCTCGCCACGTCATCGCGGATGACGATCCTCAGCAGGCTGCTGTTCTCGTCGGGGAGGAGTCGGGCGTCGATGGGATCCCGGATCTCCAGCATGAGAATCTCGTCGCCCTCGTAGACGTTGTCGACAGGGAAACTCAACCCGAGCGCCGACCGCGGCGCGGCCGTCATCGCAGCGAAGGCGAAGCGACCGTCGGCACCGGCCGGCGTCCAGTCGTAGTCGGCCGCGCAGTCACGGACCGCCGCCGCCGAGGCCGTGCTGTCGCCGGTCACGACGTCGAGGCTGCCGCTCGCCTCGCGGCCGCTGATGATCCTCTGCGGCTGTTCCTCGTCGTTCACCAACTGCAGCTCCAACGCCAGATCCTCGCCCTCGGCCCGTTGCACCTCGCGGTCGCCCACGGGGTGGTCGGGGTCGTCGGGGCGACCGTCGGGGTCGACGAGGAACAGGTACGGCGGGAGGTCGTCGCTGCGGATCGTGATGACCGCCTCCCGGCTGGCCTCCCGGCTGTCGACGATCACCTCCGCTTCGTTCACGCCGTACAGCTTGACCCGGAAACGCTCCTCGGGCTCGTAGAGACAGTCGTTGTAGAGGTCCACCTGGATCGTGGCCGACGTCTCGCCGCCCTGGAAGAGCACCTGGCCCGAACTGTCGGCGTAGTCCCGGTGGCGGCCCGTGAAACTCCCCGGAACGTAGGAGTCCCCCTCGTCGTCGATGTCGTTGGGGCAGTAGCCGAACTCGGCTTCGTTGCCGGGCAGGCGAGCCGTCGCGTTGGGGGGCAGTTGGTGCCGCTCGGTGAGCCACCACAACGAGAGCCCGTCGTCACCCGCCGGACGGTCCAGCACGAGCCGCACCGAAGCCACATCGAACTGCTCGTAGGCGGTGATGTTGGTGGTGGCGATACGCAGCGACGGCCTGATGGTCGCCGTTCCGGCAGGCCTCGGCTCCAGCAGGACCACCTCGGCGGCCCGCGCCCTGATCTCCGTCGGCGGCAGGACCCCGCCGAGGGTGCCCACCGCCCCGTCGGTCGTGCAGCCGAAGCCCAGCCCCAGCACGCCCACACCCATTTCGGCGCCGTCGGGCTCGTCGTCGGAGGACCCGTCGTCGGCGTCCTCGAAGTAGAACTCGGTCTGCGACACGAACCGGCCGTCGGCGGCCAGCGGCCACGGCTCGTCGAGGCAGAGGAAGTCCAGGTCCGGGCGCCCGCCGAGCAGGGTCGCCACCACCTGCTCGCGCCGCTCGGTGTCCGCCGGGTCGCAGCACACCGCGGCTGCCACCAGCGCCTCCTCCGCCGCCAGATCTGCCGCCAGGCGAGCCTGGCCGGTACGGCCCGCCCAGAGCACGAACAGGACCATCAGCATCAGCACCGGCAGCAGCAGCACCATCTCGTAGGAGGCGCTGCCCCCCTCGCCGCGGCGCCGCACGGGCGCCGGTGCCGGGCGAGGCGGCTCGGCTCGGCGGGTCGCGGTGCCGGCGACACCGCGGCAGGCCGGCGCCACACCTGGTCCGCGGCGCCGCTCGGGGCGCCTCGCCGCACCCTCGCCGGACGTCACGGGCCTCAACACCGCGGCAGGCCGGCGTCGGCCCAGCGCTCGCGGAGCGGCGCGCGGCCCGGCTCGTCGGCGGCGAAGACCACCGCGGCGCCGTCGCCCGGCCTCTCCAGGCGCGCCGCCGGCGAGGCGCGCAGCAGGGCGGGACCCTCCGCGGTGGCGTAGACGCGGTCGAGGCGACCGGGCCAGAGCCACGACAGCGGCCCGATGATCTCGCCGGAAACCACGACGCGCACCCACCCGGTCTCGCCCCGGAACGGCACGCCCACCTGCGGCGGGGTGAGGTTCGGGCGCTCGGCGGGATGGCACCAGTCGCTGTAGGTGGTGGCCACCGCGCCGGTCCACCAGCGCCACCCGTCCTCCGCCCCGGCGACCTGCTCGACGGCGTCGGCCGCCCTGTCGCGCAGCCGCTCCGCCTCGGCAATCCGCCCCCCCGCGGCCTCGTCGGGTTCCCTCCATATCACGGGGCCCGTCGGGCGACCGTGCAGCGCCAAGTTGGACTCCGCCGCGGCCCGCCAGGCGGCGCGGAGCCCCGCGGACGCCGCCAGGGAGGCCTCGGCGCGGGCGTTCACCACGATGAAGGTGTGCACCGCCAGCAGCACGATCGCCACGATCATCGCCGGCCACAGCACCACGAAAGCGAGCGTGTCGCCCCGCTCGCCGCGGCGCGCAGACCCGCGGCGCAGCGGCTCGCGGCGACCCCGGTGGCCGGGGGACGGTTCGGCACGCACGGCGATCGGGCCCTCAGAGCACCAGGTACGGCGCCTCGACCCAGATCAGCTCGTCGAAGACGAACGGATTTCCCTGGGCCGGGACAGGGACAGGCTCCGGGGCCTCCTCGGGACCGTCGCCGTCGGTATCCGGTAGCTGCGTGTAGCAGTAGTACCACACGTCGCTGTCGCCGGGCATCCGGGTCCGTGGGTTGATGTATGTGCCCTTCGTCCCCGCGTCTCCCTCCGGGCAGTAGTCCTGTCCGTCAATGGGAGGAATAGAGTGGTCGTGGGAACGATGGTGCCGCCGGTGGACCTCGGGTGCGTCCACCTCGATGCGGACCTGGTACCAACCCGGCACCGGCGGCGCCCACACGTCGCACTCCGACTCGCCGACGCACGGCTCCACCGCGGCGAGGCTCGTGTGCCAGGCAGCACCGAGCGAGTGATGCGAGAGGCTGGGCCCGCTGGGATCGATGCCGAGCCCGGGGACGTGATTCGACGCTTGGTCCAAGAACCCCGACCCGCCTTCCGGATCACGCCCGTAGTCGCAACTGTGCTCGCGCGGCTCGGGGTACGGCAGACAGTCGGCGTCGGGGGAATCGCGCTCGCCGAATCGCCAGTTGGGGGCGCCGACATGGGTGCCCCACACTCCGACGATCCGCGGCCGCGCGCCCTGGCAGATCGCGTCGGGGCCCTCGGTCAACCCTTGCCCGACCAGGAACAGTTCTTCGGTAACATCGTCGGGCCGCGCCGAGGGCGACTGCCCTGCTCTGTGGGGCGGGCTGCCGTCGGCGCCCGCTCGCCAACGGGACCCGTAGGACGGTTGGGTGTGCTGGAGGACCCAATCCTGCCTTACTGGGTCACTGTCCGGCTCGATGCAATAGCCCCCCTTTGCCAGCTGCGTCCGGTCCGGCAGGAAGCACCACGGGGGGGGCTTCCTGCCCTCGTCGGTGTCGGGCGCCAGCGACCACCGCCGCTGGTCGCTCCACTCGACGGCCTCGGTGAACCTCTCGTGAGAAAGCGACGTGCGCGGCGGGACGTAGCACTGCTTCTCCTCCGGAGGCGGAGGGGGCGGCGCCGGCGGCTCGCTGTCGTCCCACACCTCGGCGGGCAGGGAATCGGGGGGGGACGACTCGCCGTACACATCGACCCGCACGGTCACCGTCGCGACGGTCTGCTCGCAGCCCTCGCCGTCTCTCACCTCGAAGAACGACACCGGCACGTCGGACAGCGACGCGGCGCCGAGAATCGGGGCGACGCCCGCGTTCGGCGCCCGCGGCGGCTCGATGTAGGTCACCCTCGTGCACTGCGGCGGGGAGGCCGAGCAATCACCCTCACGGTGCGCCAGGCAGTAGCGGAAACGGAACCTTGCCGACCCCGCCGAGGCCTCCGAGGTCGGATCGGTCGACAGTCGCAACTCCAGCGACCTGCGGTAAGAACTCACGCCCACGTCCAAATCGAGGCCGCCGGCGAGGCGGGACGGTACGCCGAGAGCCCGCGGCCGGACGTAACCGCAGTAGCGGACCACCGAGCAACTCACCGTGTCGCCGCTGTCGAGGCGCTCCACCGGGACCGTGTTGCCGTCCTTGTCCAGCGGCATCCCCGCCCGCAGGAACCGCACACGGTCGTTGCGCATCACCGGCAACACCAGCTCCACCGACCAGAAGTCCCGATTCTCCCTGTCGAGGCAGCACAACCTCTCCAGCACCACGTGACTGCGGCCGTCGAGTTCCACGTCGCCCGGCGCCGGCTGCTCGCCGTCGGGGCGCTCCTGCAGCAACGAGATCCGCCCCTCCACCCGGTCCACCACCACCCGGAACGCGTCGTCGACACCCACGGCGCGCGCGTCGTCCCAGCCCTCCGGCTCCACCAGGACCGTGAGCCGCCCCAGGTTGGGGCAGAACCGCGCTCTCTCGGCCCGCAGGCAGTAGTTGATCACCGCCTCGCCGAGCCGATAGCGGGCCTCCACCGCGATCGCCCCCCCGATAATGCTCGAAGCGACCCCGGATCTGGCGTGCTGGCGCACGGAGGCTGGGACCGCACTCTCCACCTCGCTCGCGGGGTGGGTGGCGACCGGTTCGGGCTCGGGAAGACCGTCGCCGTCGGATCCGATCCAGTCGAGCACCCTCCAGACCGCGCCGTCCCGCTCGAGCCGCAGACTCGTCACCAGCACCAGGCGGTAGCTGCCGGAGCTGCCGACCTCGACCTGTCTCCTGCCGGCGCCCTGCGTCGGCTGGGGCAGGATCCGGTACCAGTCGTACGAGTCGTCCTGGTACAACAAGTTCCCGCCCGCATCGTGGACCGCCACCGAATGGAGTGCGCCCGCCCCGGGCGCCTCCGCGCTGCGACCGGCCACCGGGGCGATCGAACCCAGCGCCCGCTCGACGGTCACGTAACTGCCGCCGCCGGAATCCGCGAAAGCGAGGGAGAGGTCGCCGCGGAGGTATGAGACGCGACAACTAAAATCAAGGTGATACACCAAGGCGTAGTCCGACACTTCGATCAGCGGGGTGCCGCTGCCGTCGACCACCTCAACGCTGTCGACGGAGTCCATCGACGGCGGTTCGAGGCCCAGCAACTCCAGGAACCCCTCTATCCGCCCCAACGGATCCACCAACCAGTACGGAACCTCGTCCGCCGGCATGCTGCGGTTGAACGAGTCCAATCCGGTATTGCTGGTCTGGGGCATCAACCGCGAGTGCAACCCCTCCAGTGAGGAAACGACCGCCGGAGACAGATCGACCCGCAAGGCCTCCCGCACGTCGCCCATGAACGTCGCGAGTTCTCCCGGATCGAGCGTGCCGGCGGGCCGCGTCGCCAACTCGCTCGCTCTCTCTCTCGCCGAGTCGGGCAGGAGCGTGGCAATCGTCATACCCGCCAGCGACGGATCCGACGGATTGAGCGGGGACGCGGTGAGGTCGTCCAGTGCTTGGACCAGCTTGATCGACTCCTCCACGTCGCCGCTGGACTCGTACAACGCCTCGAGCAAGCGGTCGACCTGCGGGTCACGGTACGTGGAGGGGTCCTCCGGATCGATTTCGCTGTTGATGAGGGCGTAGCGGAGCGGCAGCACCCCCTCGTCCTTGAGTTGCTCCAGGTAGTGCTGAAGCCGCACGTCCGCCCGCGGGACGCCGCCGAGAGCGGGATCCGCGATCCGGTACACCTCCGCCGCGGTCAGCGTCCGGCGCGCCTGCTCCGCGGCTTCAACCTGCTTGCGCATGTCCTCGCTCACCCGACCGCACGTCGACGTGACCGGGACACAGTGCACACTCTGTGAGTCACACGCATGGTACGTAACCAGGTCGTTGGCGCGCATGAACACCAACGTCTCCGAATCGGGATGCATGCGCACGTAGTCGGGCTGAGGGTCAACCTGCGCCTGCGCCGGGGAGGCCACCGACACCACCGGAGCGAGCGCCGCGGCGAGAACGATCAGCGCGACGGCCCGGCGGCGACGGCGCGAACCCGACGTCGTGGCCGGCCCGGCCGATGCGGCGAACCCCGACGGACCCGACGATCCGGCGAACCGACGCAGACCCCACGGCTTGGCCCGACCCGACGTCGTGGCCGGGCCGGCCGATCCGGCGAGCCGCGACGGACCCGACGGCGTGGCCGGCCGCGACGGCGAGCGGTCCGGCGAGGCGGCGGTCACGACCCCGCCGGCGGGACACGCGGCACCACATCGCAGCGGGCCGGACTCCGGCGGGTGCCCGGCAAGAGTGCATTACCACCGGAATCCTCGCCGTCGAGCCAGTGCGGCGTCCACTCCGGAGGGCCCCAAACCCACTCCGCTCTCTCTACGACATCGTCGAACTCCTCCGCCAGGGCCTCGCAGCGCGCCCGGAACGGCGGGTTGTGCACACTGTCCCAGGTCGCCGGGTCGTACGATTGGCTGATCGCCAGATCGATGGCGTCCTGAACCACCACCGCGGCGACGACGTCCGCGGCCACCAGGCGCGCCCCCGGCGGCGCCGGGCGGCGGATCTCCTGCTCCAGGACCCGGTCCACGGCCAGGTACGACCCGGCGGCGATGCCGGCGATGGCGCCCAGCACGAGCAGCCACTCCAGGGTCACGAGGCCGCCGCTGCCGCGCGCGCCGCCGCTGCGGGCGCGGCCGGCCAAGCGCTGCACCGACAACCCCAGCCACCCCACGACACCCCTGGGGTTCCCCCGAACGACGAAATGAGTAGGTATTTCTTCATATATAACACAGACCATGTCGATAACATCACCGACCAACCCGAATCTCCCGGTGCTAGCGGTCGGGCTGTTGGCTTCCAGCCACATCGACCGGAGGGAGGTCATCGCGCCGAGGACTCATCCGACGGCGTTTCGGCGCAAGGCCCCGGACTCCGCGGGGGCGGGCAGCCGTCGCGACGGCCACCGCGGCCCCGGTACCGTCACCTCGGGAAGAAAGTGGCGCGCGCCCCGTACCGGTCGAGGTCGCGGCGGCCACCGCGGCCCCGGTACCGTCACCTCGGCGCCGGTGACGAGCGGCGGGGAGGCGGCGACGTGAGCGACATGGATCCCGGCGACGTGAGCGACATGGACCCCGGCGACGAAGCGAGCGACATGGATCCCGGCGACGAAGCGGCGAGTGAGGGCCTCGTCGTGTCGGGGTTGCGCAAGCGCTTCGGCGGCGTCGTGGCCCTCGACGGGGTGGACCTGCGCGTGCGCCCCGGCCAACTCGTCGGCTTCCTCGGACCCAACGGCTCCGGCAAGACCACCACGATGCGTGCAGTCATGCGGCTCGTCGCCGTCGACGGGGGGACCATCCGCTGGGGTGGGCGGCCGGTCGACGAGCAGCAGCGACGCCGGATCGGCTACATGCCCCAGGAGCGGGGCCTCTACATGCGGATGGGCGCCCGCGAGCACATCGCCTACGTGGGGCGGCTGGCGGGCCTGAGCGCCCCCGCGGCCGCCGCCTCCGCCGGCGACTGGCTGGAGCGGCTGGGGCTGGCCGACCGGCGCGACGACCTCGTGGAGTCGCTGTCCAGCGGCAACCGGCAGCGGGTGCAGCTCGCCGTGGCCCTCGTGGCCGACCCCGACCT
This sequence comes from bacterium, assembly GCA_026713745.1. GTDB lineage: Bacteria > Actinomycetota > Acidimicrobiia > Acidimicrobiales > CATQHL01 > VXNF01. Next base: position 4,640 of record JAPONU010000632.1, on the reverse strand, counting down.
GCTCGTTCTCGACGAGCCGTTCGGCGGGCTGGACCCGGTGGCGGCGCGCACACTGGCGGGCATCCTCACCGCCCGGGCCGCGGCGGGGGCGGCCGTCGTGTTCTCCAGCCACCAGCTCGACCTCGTCGGCGACCTGTGCGAGGACGTGACGATCATCGCCGGCGGCGCGACGGTGGCGTCGGGCGGCGTCGCCGAACTGCGCGCCCGGACACCCCGGCGGGTGGTGCGGATCACCTGGGAGGACCCCGCCGTGCGCTGGGCGCCGGGACCACGGCTGCGCGCCGGGGGGGCTGCGACGGTTGGCGCGAGCACGGGGACGAGCAGCGCGGATGCGAGAACCGGCAGCGGGGCCACGGGAACCGGCGGCGGGGCCACGGGAACCAGCGGCGGGGCGACCGCGGGAACCAGCAGCGGGGCCACGGGAACCGGCAGCGGGGCCACGGGAACCGGCGGCGGGGCCACGGGAACCGGCGGCGGGGAGACCGCGGCGCTCGGCACGGCTGCCGGGGCCGGGGAGGCGACAGCGGTCGAGGCCGGCGGCGCGCGGGGCGCGTGTTTCGAGGTTCCGGCGGGGGCCGATCTGGCGGCAATCGCCACCGAAGCCGCCTCCGCGGGGCGCATCGCCACGTTCTCCGTGGAGCCGCCGACGCTGGTCGAGGTGTTCGCCGACCTCGTCAGCGGCGGGCGCAGCGCCGATGAGTAGAGCACGGCGCCCGTCAACCCGGGCAACCGGAAGCGCGGCGCGGCAGCCTCCCCGGAGGCGGACGGTCCGACGGTGCGCAGAACCCCCGGCGTGCCCGGCGCCGCACGACGAGAGCCGACCGCGACCGGAGGGCGGGGCGTGAGCGGGCAGAACCCGGGGAGGGGCGTGAGCGGGCAGAACCCTGGGAGGGGCGTGGGCGGGCGATTCGGTGGCGGGCGGGGCCTGGCCGGGGCGCGGGCGCGCACGGCCTGGGAGGTGGCCCGCCGCGAGTTCGGGGTACTCACCAGGACCCGCACCTGGCGCATCTCCACCGTCCTGTTGGTGACGGGCACCGCCGTGGGCATGACGCTCGTCTCGGCGCTGGCCGATGCCGGCCCCGAACGTCGCACGGTGCGCGTCGGCCATCTGGCGCCGGTAACGGCGGCTGCAGAACTGCTGGCCGATCCCGACCGGTCGCCCTACGACTTCACGTGGGTGCCCGTCGAGATCGAGGCGGCTCCCGGCGAGCTGCGGCAGGGCCGCCTCGACGTGGTCATCGATCCCCCCGACACGCTGATCTGGAACGACCGCGTCGACGAGGAGGTCCGCACGGTGCTGCGCCAGGCCATCGGCCGGGCCGTGCGCGCCGAGCGGGGCGATCTGCTGGGCGTGGCGCAGGCGGACCTCGAGGCGCTGCTGGCGCCGGTGGCGGTGCGCGACCAGTTCGTGAGCGAAGGGCTGCCGACCTTCGACGACGACGATCCCTCGCTCAACTCCAGGGGCCTGGGGCTGGTCCTGACGATGCTCACGTTCGTGGGCCTGCAGGTCTACGGCACCATCGTGGTGGCCGGGGTCGTCAAGGAGAAGGCCGACCGGGTGGTGGAGATCCTGCTGGCGCACGTGCGCGCCCGCGAGCTGCTGATCGGCAAGGTCGCCGGCGTCACCGCCGTCGCCTCCATCCAGGTCCTCGTGACGACGCTGGCGGCGGCCGCGGTGCTGTCGATCACCGGCGCCGTGGCCCTGCCCGTGTCGATCTGGGCGGTCGTGCCGCTGGCTGTGGCGATCTTCGTCATCGGCTTCGGCTTCTACGCCACGCTCCTGGCCGTGGCGGGCTCGCTGGTGTCGCGCATGGAGGAGGGACAGTTCATCTCGCTGCCCGTGACGCTGCCGCTGATCGGCATCTACGTCGTCGGGCTGGCGATCGTGCTCCCCGCGCCCGGCACCGCGGTCGCCCGCGTGCTCTCGCTCGTGCCGGTGTCGTCGCCGCTGGTCATGCCCATCCGTGTCGCCGCCGGGAACGTCGCCGCCTGGGAGTTGGCGCTGTCGATCCTCCTGCTGCTCGCCGCCACTTGGTGGACCGTCGTCCTCGCGGCGCGGGTATACGAATCCACCCTGCTGCGCACCGGCACCCGCACGTCGTGGCGCGACGCCCTGCGCCTCGCCCGCCGCGACCCCCGAACCTGACCCGACACCCGCCGGCACGGAGCCCGCGTGCGGCGTTCCGGATGGTCCCCGGACGGATCAATCCCCCGCCGCAACACCGGTCGCCACGACGAGCGTGCAGGCGCTCCGTCACCCTCATGTGGTCCCGCCAACCAGGAGAACCTCGAGACACGGCACCGTCCCCGACGCCGGGCCAATCACTACAGTGAGGACGCGGCACGCGTTCACCCGACCCGGAGTTGGTGCCATGACCGCCGTCACGTCTGATTCTGCAACCACCCCCGGCGTCGCGGTCAAGCCGCCGCCCGCGACCGAGGGGGACCCGCACAACCCCATCCACAACACCTTCTGGAAGCGGCATCGCAGCGAGGTGGAGGAGGACCTGCGGTTGCTGCGCGCCCAGCCGCTGACCTTCTATCCCGGGTTCAAGTTCTACGGCGACCTGGAGAGCATCCGGGTCCCCGGCGCCTGGGTCATCGGCCGCCAAGCGCCCATCCTGGAGGCGTCGCGCAACCCGCGGGTCTTCTCCTCGGCGTCCGGGGTCACCATCAACGACTTCCCGCAGGAGTTCAACGAGTACTTCAACTCGATCATCGCCATGGACGACCCCCGCCACGCCCGGCTGAGGCGGCTCGTGTCGGCGGGCTTCACGCCCCGGATGCTGGCCCGCCTCGAGGACTCGGTACAGGATCAGGCCCGCCTCATCGTCGACGAGGTGTGTGAGCGGGGCGAATGCGACTTCGTCACCGACGTGGCGGCCCGGCTGCCGCTGCGCATCGTCTGCGACCTCATGGGCATCCCCGCCTCCCAGCACGACTTCGTGTTCGACCAGTCGAACGTGATCCTGGGCGGCGGCGACCCCGAGTACGTGCCGGAGTTCGGGGATCTCATCACCGCCATCTTGAACGCCGGCGAGGCGCTGACCCAGCTGATGGACGAGGTGGCGGAATCCAAGGTGGGGGTGGACACCGGCGACCTCACCAGCATCCTCGTCAACGCCGAGGTGGACGGCGAGCGGCTCACCCGCGCCGAACTGGCCAGTTTCTTCATCCTGCTGGTGGTGGCCGGCAACGAGACCACCCGCAACGCCATCGGCTGGGGCCTGGTGTACCTCACCGACCATCCCGACCAGCGCCGCATCTGGACCGAGGACTTCGAGGGCGTGGCCCACGGCGCCATCGAGGAGATCGTCCGCATCGCCAGCCCGGTCACCTACATGCGTCGCACCGTGCTGCGCGACACCGAGCTGGAAGGCCAGAAGCTCGACGAGGGCGACCAGGTCGTGCTGCACTACCTCAGCGCCAACCGGGACGAGGCGGTCTTCGACGACCCGCTCTCCTTCGACGTGCAGCGAAACCCGAACCCCCACATCGGCTACGGCGGACCCGGGCCGCACTTCTGCCTCGGCGCCCACCTGGCCCGCCGCGAGATCAAGGTGATGTTCCGCGAGCTGTTCAGCCAGATCGGCGACATCCGCGCCACCGGCGAGCCGGACCTGCTGGCATCGTCCTTCATACACGGCATCAAACACCTGCCCGCCGAGTTCACACCCACAAGGCCGGCAGGAGCATCCACCTAAGAGCGTTAGCGGATAGGTGGTGACCAGCGGTTTCGCCAGTCGATGAGTTTGATGCAGATGAGTAGGACGATGGCGAGAGCGAGTTGGGCGAGTCGGTGGTGGGGGTACCGGTCGGTGTTGCGGCGGAGTTGGGTGCCGGGACCGCCGCAGGGGGCCTTGTGCGCCGACCCGTCCACGGCGACGTCGGTGAGGTCCAGGCCCACGATGCGGTCGTAGGCCGCCAGCGCCTCTTCAACCTGCGTATCCGTTCTCGATCGCCCAGTTCTTGAACCCCCCGGGGCCGAATGGCAGGCGATAGTCAGTGGCGATCAGTTCGTCGGCAATCTGGCTCACGAAATCCAGTGTCACCAGGCCGCTGTGCATGGCCTCGCAGAGAAGAGCCAGTGTGCGGGTGCAGGTCACCCCCGCCCGTTGTCCGATTCGATAGGCCGTCCCGTCGTCGATCACGGCGGTTGCCGGCATTGTCGCGGCGAGAGCGAGCACCGCCGCGTCTCCGACGTTGCGCTCGTTGTGGACGAGACGGCCCGCGAACTCGGCGAACTTGAGCAGTTCAGAATCTTGAGTCAGCTCCCGGTGTTCGAGCCATGCCGCATCGAGGATCGTCTCGATCCGATCGTGCAGCGAAGCCCCGACCTGGAGTTCCTGAACAACGGCCTGCGGAATGACGGCGCGTCGTTCGCCGACGACGGCCTCGAGGACATCGAGTCGCCCCGCTCGGGCGAAGTGGCTCAGCGGACCAGTGTCGAACACGAGCGCGTCCATCGGGGAGCGCTCAGGACACGAACGACCAGATCGCGTCGGCGGGGAGTCGCGGTAGGTCGGGCAGGTCGCTCTCGTCCCACGTATCCGATAGCAGGGCGAGGGCGCGGGCCGCGGAGATCTCCTCGCGGCGGTACACGTTCAGGACCGCCTTGACGTAGACATCGGTGTGATACG
>JAPONU010000631.1 GCA_026713745.1 bacterium | reverse complement strand
CTCGGCGAAGGACTGGGCGACGTGGTCCCGTTCGACGCCGCGGCCTTCGCGGCCGCTCTCGTGGATACCGAAGGGACCGACGCCCATGTTCGAGGCGCTTAGCGGCAACCTCGGGGCGGTCTTCGACCGGCTCCGACGCAAGGGCCGGTTGCGTCCGGAGGACATCACCGAGGCGCTGGGCGAGATTCGCCGGGCGTTGCTGGCCGCCGACGTGGCCGTCGACGTGGTGGGGGAATTCCGGGACCGCGTGCGCAGCGAGGCACTCGCCGCCGACCTGAACCGGGCCATCAACCCTGCCCAGCAGGTGGTGCGGATCGTGCACGCCGAGCTGGTGCGCACCCTCGGCGGCGAGCCGATGTCGATCAGCTTCGCCTCCCGGCCACCCACGGTGGTGCTCCTGGCCGGCCTGCAGGGTTCGGGCAAGACGACCGCGGCCGCCAAGCTGGCCCGCTGGTTCCGCAGCCAGGGGCGCAGCCCGTTGCTCGTGGGTGCCGACCTGACCCGTCCCGCGGCAGTCGAGCAGCTGCGCGTCCTGGCCGGCGAGATCGGCGTTCCGGTCTTCAGCGAGACGACCGATCCGGTGGCGGTGGCGGTCTCGGGGCTCGCGGAGGCCCGCCGGCTCGGCCGGGACGTGGTGATCTGCGACACCGCCGGGCGCCAGGTGGTCGACGACGCCCTCATGGCCGAGGTGCGCGCCATCGGCGAGGCGATCCAACCCCACTACACGTTCCTGGTGCTCGACGCCATGGTGGGCCAGGAGGCCGCCCGTGTCGGCCGCAGCTTCCACAGCGCCGTCGGCCTCGACGCGGTGATCCTCACCAAGCTTGACGGCGACGCCCGCGGCGGGGCCGCACTGTCGGTGCGCGCGGTGGTGGGATGTCCCGTGGCGTTCGCGTCGGTCGGCGAGCGCGTCGGCGACTTCGAGCGCTTCCATCCCGACCGCCTGGCGGGGCGAATCCTGGGGATGGGCGACATGCTCTCGCTGGCGGAGAAGGCCGAGGCGGCCTACGAGGGTCGCCAGGCCGCCGATGCCGCCGATGCGGCCGAACGTGTCCTGGCGGGCGACTTCACGCTGGACGACTTCCTGGCGCAGATGCGCCAGATGCGCAAGCTGGGCGGGCTGGGTGACGTGCTCGCCCACCTGCCGAGCGCGCAGGCGTCGCAGGCGGCCGAGGCCGGCGTGGACGAGAGGCGCCTCGGGCGGATGGAGGCCATCATCTGCTCGATGACACTCCCCGAACGCGCCCAGCCGGCCATCATCGACGGGTCCCGCCGGCGCAGGATCGCCGCCGGCAGCGGCACCACCACGGCGGAGGTGGGGGAGTTGCTCCGCAACTTCAGTGCGGCGCGCAAGATGATGCGCAGCGCCCGCCCCGCAGGGGGCCGCCGCAAGGCCAAGGGATCCAAGGGTCGCAAGGGCAGGGGCGCCTCACGGGTCACACCCGCCGGTGGGGCCCGCAACCGTTCCGCCGCCCAGCTTCTCGAGCAGCTGGAGGGGATGAACAAGCCCGGCGGCGGCACCGCGGGCCGCGACCCTCTGGCCTTCCCCGACCGCTGAGCCTCTCGGTCCGCACCCCCGACGCCTTGTGGCGGGTGGCGGACCGGTCGGGGGCCGGAGTGCCGTTCGCTCCTCCGGCGCAGGCGCAAGGCGTCGCAAATCGGCCCCGATCCCGTCGATGATGAGCCCGTCGACGTCGTCGGCCTCCGGCGCACGCGCAAGGCGTCGCAAATCGGCCTCCCGGCCCCCTCCCCCGGTTGTCTGCGGCTCCCGGTCGGTCGCTCGTGGCGCGCCGGTGATGGAACCGGGCCGATTCGCGGGCAGACTGTGGTCTCCACTTCGGCGGCGAGAGGAACACGAATCGTGGCAGTGCGGCTTCGCTTGATGCGCAGGGGCAAGAAAAAGCAGCCCACCT
>JAPONU010000630.1 GCA_026713745.1 bacterium | reverse complement strand
GTTGCCGCCGCGGTGTCGCCCGGGTCCGCCGCTGTCGGGGATCGAGCGGTAGGTCTCCACCATCACCGGGAAGTAGCTCTCGATGTACTCGGTGGGGATGTTGGTGAACAGCGGCCACCAGGAGTGACCGTCCATCCCATCGCCGGCCGGTCGCCCCGGAAGCCCGCCGTAGCTGATCTCGCCGAGTTGGAAGTACTCGCCGCGGCTGTCGTGGCCGCTGTAGGTGAGCGCCGGGCTGGACCCGTAGCCCGCTCCGGCGGCGAACTCCGGGGCGCATTTCGCCAGCACGCCCTGGATGACGTCGAAGTGCCGGGCGAGGGTGATGTTCAGCAGGCCGAGCGGGGCGGGGAACTCGGGGCTCACCAGCGAGCCCGGCTCCAGGATCACCTCCAGCAGGTCGTGGAAGCCCTCGTTGAAGGAGATCTCCGGGTCGAAAGCCATGATGAGGTAGATCCCCACGAACATCTTGAAGAGCCCGTCGTGGGTTGCCAGGTTGATGGGGCCGGGCGCCTGCGGGTCGGTGCCCGTCCAGTCGAAGAACGCCGTCTCGCCCTCCCGCCACACCGTCAGCTTCATCTCGAACGGGCCGTTGCCCTGCCCGTCGTCGTCCACCACGTCGACGAAGCTCACCGGCTCGGTGGGGATGTGCCGGACGATGATGGCTGCCATGGCGTCCCGGGTGCGCTGCAGCAGTGCGTCGCAGGCCCGCCGGTAGACATCGGTTCCGAAGCGGGCGCAGAGGTCCTGCACCCGCGCGGCGGCCGTGCGGCAGGCGGCCACGAGGGCCATGAGGTCGGCCTCGTTCATCTCGGGGGTGCGCGAGTTGTTGAGGATGATCTTGAGGACGTCGGTGTTCAGCCGGTCCTCGGCGAAGAGCTTCACCGGCGGTATGCGTATGCCCTCGTCCCAGATGGACGTGGCCGTGGCGGCCATGCTCCCGGGCACCGTGCCGCCGCAGTCCAGGACGTGGCCGAACATCGAGGCGTAGCCCCCCCGCCGGCCCTCGTGGTCGATGGGGGACAGCACCAGCCAGTCCGGCGTGTGCTGGATGGCGCCCCCGCACAGGTACGGGTCGCTCTGGAGGATCACGTCGCCGGTGCGGATCTCGTCGTCGAAGGTCTCCAGCAGCAGCGGCACGTAGGAACCGAACTGGCCCACCAGCATGTTCCCGGCGGCGTCGGTCACGAGCGGGAACTCGTCATGCTGCTCCCGGATGATGGGTGACATGGCCGACTGCAGCACGACGGCGTCCATCTCCTCGCGGATGTTGAGCAATGCGCTCTCGATGATCTCGAGGGTTGCCAGGTCCACCGGTGCGGCGGCATCGCTCACGAGGACTCCTCCGGCATGATCAGCAGGTTCAGCCAGGCGTCGGTGACGGCGACGTGACCGGCGTGCACGAACGTGGTCGTGTCGGTCTGCGCGATGATCGCCGGTCCGGCCACGACATCCCCCGGCCGGAGCAGGTCGCGGTCGAACACCCCGGCCTCGGCCCAATGCCCCTGCTGGTAGACCTGCTCGGTGGAGGTCTGTGCACGGCTGCCGTCCCCGGCAATGACGGGCAGCGGTTCCCGCTCGGCTCCCGGGGCCGGGCCGCGCGCCTCGATTCGGGCGTTCACGATCTCGATCGGCGCCTCCGGGACGAACCCGTAGAGCCGCTGGTGCTCGTCACCGAACCTGCCCGCCAGCGCCTCGACGTCGATGCCGCCGTCGTCGTCGAGCGTCACGTCCACCTCGATCTCGTAGCCCTGGCGCAGGAACCGCAGGTCGCAGGAGCAGGCGAGCGTCCCGTCGCGCAGGCCCTGAGCCGCCAGCCAGGCCGTTGCCCGATCGGCGAGCTCCCCGAACGCCTTGGCCACGTCGCGGTCGTCGCCGGCGCGGAGTTCGGTGATCAGGGTCCGGCTGAACGTGTTGCGGTGGCCGACGGTGTGGAATCCGTAGGCCGAGAGCACGCCCGGCGCCGGCGGGACCAGCACGGGGAAGCAGCCGAGGAGTGCGGCGAGGGCGTTGCCGTGCAGCGGTCCGGCGCCGCCGAAGGCCACGAGCGTGTAGTCACGGGGATCGAGGCCGCGCTCGACGGACATGATGCGCAGAGCCCCGGCCATCTTCTCGTTGGTGATGTCGACGATGGCCTGCGCGGCCTCGTGCGCGCTCAGCCCGACGCCCGAGCCGAGCCGGCGCAGCGCCCCCTCGGCGGCGTCCCGGTCCAGCGTGATCTCGCCGCCCAGCAGGCCGGCCGGTAGGCGGCCCAGCACGAGGTTGGCGTCGGTGACGGTCGGCTGGTCGCCGCCCCGGCCGTAGCAGACCGGCCCCGGCTCGGCGCCGGCGGAAGCGGGGCCGACGCGCAGACCGCGCAGCAACTCCGGCACGAAGGCGATGGAGCCTCCACCGGCGCCGATGCTGCGCACGTCCACACTCGGTGAGCGGACCGGCAGGTCGCCGACGGTGGTGTCGCGGGCGATCAGCGCCTCGCCGGCGGTACAGACCGAGACGTCGGTGGAGGTGCCGCCCATGTCGAGGGTCAAGATGTCGTCGAAGCCCGCCACCGTGGCGATCGCCAGCGCGCCGGCGACGCCACCCGACGGTCCCGAGACGATGGTCTCGACCGGTCGGGAGGCCGCCGCATCACTCGACATGAGGCCGCCGCCGGAGCGGACGATGTTGACGGCGCAGTCGAGGCCCTCGGCGCGGAGCCGGGAACCGAAGTCGCCCAGCGAGCGCGAGACCGACGGCGAGATGTAGGTGTTGACGACCGCCGTGATGGCCCGCTCGTACTCGCGGTACTCGGGCAGCACCTCGTGGGAGAGGGTGACACCGATGCCCGGCGCCGCCTCTGCGGCGATGGCGCGGGCGCGCAGCTCGTGCGCCACGTTGGCGTAGCTGTGCAGGAACACGACAGCGATCGCCTCGACGCCGCGGCGCGCCAGATCCTCGATGGCGGAGCGGGCGGCGTCGTCATCGAACGGGATCTCGACGGTGCCGTCGGGTCGCACCCGCTCGGGCACCTCCCGGGTCAATTCGAGTGGAACCAGCGGGTCGGGCTTCACCCAGTTCAACCAGCCGACGAGTGGGCCCGGCGTCTGCGACCGGGCCAGGTGCAGGATCTGCCCGAATCCCGCTGTGGTCAGCAGTCCGATGGTGGCGCCCTGCCGGGTGAGCAGCACGTTGAGGGCGGCGGTGGAGCCGTAGTGCAGCGCAACGATGTCGCGG
>JAPONU010000629.1 GCA_026713745.1 bacterium | reverse complement strand
GCGCCAGGCCCATGAGATGGCGCGCCTTGTGGGTGCCGGTGACGTTGCCCGTCTCGTCCTTCACCCAGAGTTCGACCCCCAGACGGTCACCCAACTCGCTCGCCGGCCTCGTGGGCGTGACCCGGAAGCCCCGCCCGTCGAACTCGGCGACCTTGCGGTCGAGTCGTTCCACCTCCGCCACGAAGTCCTCGTCGCTGCGCCCGGATCCGGTGAACCGCCGGTGAGCCCAGAGCAGGCGGCGGTAGCGCAGGAACGGATTGTCCGCAGCGGTGTCGACATCGAAGAGGTCCCCGGCCGGCGACCCCAGCCAGCCGTCCCCCCGCGTCAGGCGATTCATCCCCGAACTCGTCTCAGGACCGGCCGTTGAGCATGGGTTTCAGGGCATCGGCGGCGTCGAGGTGACGGCGGCATCGTCCGAGGGGCCGGGCCAACTCAAGTACGCGCCGAGGCTCCGCTGCGCGCGTTGAACTCCTCGATCATGTCGTCCCAGGCAGGAACCATGGCGTGCAGGCGGTCCCAGAACGCCGCCTCCCGGCGCGCCTCGAAGTCCTCCAGAGACACCCCCTGCTGCTCCACCCAGGTGAAGTAGCCGAGATTGAAGATGCGGCTGCGGCCGACCTCGTCGAGCAGCTGTACGTGCGACGCGTCGGCGCCGACCAGATGCGCCTCGATCTGCGCGGCCGCGGCGGCGTCGTCGAAGGAGCCCCCGAACCGCGAGCCGACCAGGCGCCGCCGTTCGCTCTCGTAGAGGGCGGCGCCGTCGGTGGCCACAGTGACGATCACATCATCGGCTCCCAGCCCCGCCACCCGGGCGTACTTGATGGCGGCGAGCACGTTGCAGATGCTCGACAGCCCGAAGTGGTGCAGTGACCCCACCACGTCCGACGGTACGCCGCTCTCGGACAGGATTCGCCTCCCCGCCTCGTGACCGAACGCCATGTACAGGCCGTCGGTGGCCGCGTCGGAGATCGCCACCGCGGCGTCGCTGTTCATGACGTTGTGCACGAAGGGGATGTGCTTGTCGCCGATGCCCTGGATGTTGTGCTCGCCGAACCCGTTGTAGAGCATGGTCGGGCACTCCAGGGCCTCGACCGCCACGATGCGCGTGCCGTGGCGCTCGGCGAGGGAGTCGCCGGCGCCCAGAGTCCCCGACGAGCCGGAGGCCGCCACGAAGGCGGCGAGGCGCAGCCCCGGCTCGGCGGCGGCATGGGCTGCGAAGACGTGCGCCAGGGCCGGCCCGGTCACGGCGTAGTGCCCGGCGTGGTTGGAGAACTCGGAGAACTGGTTGAAGATCACGTTGTGCTCGGTGGCCGCCAGCTCGGCGCAGGCGTCGTAGATCTCCTTGACGTTGCTCTCCGAACCGGGGGTGGCCACGATGTCGCCGGCGTCGGTCACCCAGCGTTCGAGCCACTCGAAGCGCTCGCGACTCATGTTCTCCGGCAGCACGGCCACGCCGCGGCAACCCATGATCCGGCTGATCGCCACACCGCCACGGGCGTAGTTGCCGGTGGAGGGCCACACGGCACGGTGAGCAGTGGGGTCGAAGGCCCCGGTCACCAGGCGCGGCACCAGGCAGGCGTAGGCGGCCAGCACCTTGTGCGCGCCGATCATGGGGAACGTGTCCCCGAAGGCCACAAGGATCGGCGACGCCACACCGGTGAAGGTCGGCGGTAGCACCACGTACTCCGGCGTCTCCCGCAGCCCGCCCGAGGTGGCGTCGTTGTACCAGTGCACCCGCCACAGGTTGCGGGCGTCGGCATCGTTGCGGCCCACTCCGGTGAGGCTTGCCAGCGCGGCGGCGGGAATCCGCTGCGGCTCGGCGAGCTGCGCGAACGTGGGCAGGACGATTCCATGCTCACCGAAGCGCCGTGCTGCCCGCTCCAGCACGTCACCGTCGACCACGGAGGTGCCCAGGCCCAGTCGGGCATCACGTGCGTCGTCGAAGGCGGTAAGGCTCATAGGCGCTCCACGCTACCGGCCGCCGGCATCGCCGACCGCGTACATCGCGCCGCTGCGTCCTCCCACGTAGATGATGCCGTCCCACATCACCGGCGAGGACTCGAAACGCCATTCGTTGCCGACCTGCAGCTGCCAGATGACCGGCGGCTCCACCGACGTGTCGCGCACGTCGTAGGCGGTGACCCGCCCCGCTCCGTCAGCCAGGATCAGCGTCTCGTCGATGACGATCGGGCTGCTCCACAGCAGATCGCCGAACAGTTTCTCCCAGCGGATCTCCCCCGTCTCGCGGTCGACGCCCCAGAACCTCCCGGTGTGCGTCGTGGCATACACCATGTCGCGCCACACCACGGGCGTGCTCCAGACACCCCGCTGGGACAGCGCGGAAGGGTCGTGCACCGACCACACGATGGGATCGTCGGGGCGCGCCGGGTCGAGTTTGACGAGCTGGCCCACCTCCCGAGCGCGTGCCGTGTCCCGCTCCTCGTACTCCACACCGAGATACAGGTATCCCTCCTCATCGACGATCGGCGTGGCGTCGATGTCGTCGCCCGCCCAGAATCGGAAGACCTGTTGGGGC
>JAPONU010000628.1 GCA_026713745.1 bacterium | reverse complement strand
GAGACAACGAGGATCTCCGCGGTGTCCCCCGCGGCGTACGTCTCGACGTCGGGAACGAGCTCGACGTCCTCGAGTTCGACGCCACGGCCCGGTACGGCGGCCTTGGCGCCGCTGACCCAGCGGTCCATCTCGCTGCGGGCGGCGCGCCCCGAGTCGTCGACGACGTGAGCCGCGATCCGGTAGCGGCCGCCCTCGTCGGCTGCGAACTCGCAAACCACCGGTGCCGGCCCGGAGGTGGTCTCGCACGTCTCGGTGTCCAGAGCGACCTCGACCCACTCGCCGTCGACGTGCCTGTAGTCGAGGCGCTCCGCGGTCACCTCGAAGGGCCGGCCTGCAACGGGGTTGCCGTCGAGGTCGGTGACGACGGCCTCGATGTCGAGCCCATCTCCGGCCCGCACGAAGGTGCGGGAGGATCGAATGCCGACATAGAGATCGGCGGGATGAACCAGGAAGTCCGTTGTCGATGCCCATGCTTGGCGGTTCACATCGAACACCGCTGCCTGTGCGCTCACCGTCACCGGGAGATGGCCGCCATCGTCCTCGACGTCGATGCGCAGGTAATGGCTGCCGTCGGCGCCGGTCGTTCCGGAGAATTCCTCGTGCTCCCACGACCAGGGATCGTCGTCGTGGAAGTACCACCACCGCCGCCAGATGCCGAACGTGAAATCGCTCCAGTTGGGCGGCGAGTACGATCCTCTCCGCGTGGTGACCCGCCAGGCGACCTCGGCACCGGCGAGGGCACCGCCGGAGAAGTAACGGGCATCGACCGCCACCACCGCCGGCCCGTCGATGAAGTGCGGGCCGGTCGACTCGAGTCGTGTCTCAACCTCGAACTCGGGCCGGCGGAACTCCTGCACCGCGAACGAGTGGGAGTGCCCGTCATCGTCGGCGGCACCCGGACGCTCGAAGCGAATCCGGCCCCAGCCCAGGTTCGCCCCCTCGGGCAACTCGAGGGTGAGATCGAAACCCCCGTGTTCGTCGGTACGGACCGCACCGCCGCCGAGATCGTTGCCGGACGGGCCCCAAGCCGTGTAGGTGATCGGCGTCCCACTGGGGAGAAACTCCAGATCGCCGTCCCCGGTCAGGTCGAGATGCCGAACCCAGCCCTTCAGGCGCACCGTCTCGCCGGGGCGGTACATGCCGCGATCATCGGCGGTGTACCAGATCGTCCGATCCGCCAGCGACTCCCAGGCGAGCACCGGGCTCAGCGCCCGGTCCGCCCCCAGCGAGGCGACAATCCCTTCGAACCCGTCCGCGCCGATCGCGGCGCGGGCAAGGCCGTCGGCATCGCTGACGAGTAGCGGGGTCCGGCTCCCGAGTTGGATCTCCACGCCGGCCAGCGGGTCGCCGGAGCGCAGGTCGGTGGTCCACACAGCCACCTCGCGGCCGTCCTCGACGAGGTCGACACCGATGTCGGTGTCCTGAATCCAGGTGACCACCCTGGAACCTCTTCGATAGGCGCCCGCTGTCTCTGCAAGCCGGCCGGCCCCTTCAACGATCATGACCAGGTGACCGTGCCCGCCCTCTAGGGCACCGGAAAGATCGATGGGGACCTCGGTGAGGGCATCGTCGCGGATCCCGGTGTGAATTGTCTCATCGGTCGCCAGAGACCACGGCACGTTGAACTCTTCCAGTGCCCGTTGATTGCGAGCGCGGGACAGGAAGTCCAGGTACGACCGGAAGTCGCCCGGATCCACGGCATAGAGGCGGACGCGGAGCTGCTCCCACTGGCGCACGACGACCGGAACCGTCTGCGTCTGCCCGAGCGGGTCGACCGTGACGAACCCTCCGCCGGCGATCCAGATCAGAGGGTCGGCCTCTGCGATCACGAACTCGACGGTCGCGGGCTCCCCCAACGTCTGACCGAACACGTCGCCCACGGTCGGGGGAATGACCACCTTGTAGACGGTGCCGCCCACCGTGGGGCCGTCGATGGACAGGAAGCTGCCAT
>JAPONU010000627.1 GCA_026713745.1 bacterium | reverse complement strand
TTCGAGATGTTCAGCGACCTGCTGCTGCGGCAGTCGTTCCCCGCCGCCATCCGCCGGGTGCGCCACCACCGGGCCCTGGGCCATCGCACCGTGCTGATCACCGGGGCGCTGGACTTCGTGATCGCCCCGTTCGCCCCGCTGTTCGACGACATCGTCTGCGCCTCGCTGACGCGGACCCGCAGCGGATCGGCCTACACCGGCCAGCTGGCCACCGTGCCGCCCACCGGCGAGAGCCGCGCCGAGGCGCTGCTGGACTACGCCGCCCGCGAGGGGATCTCGCTGGCCAACTCGGTGGCCTACGCCGACTCCACCAGCGACCTGCCCATGCTGGAGGCGGTTGGTTACCCGGTGGCGGTGAACCCCGAGACCAAGCTGGCAACCCTGGCCCGGCGCCGGGGCTGGCTCATCGAGAACTTCCGCCAGGCCCCCGGCGGGCCCCGCAAGCTGCTGCCCCTTGCGCAGCCGGTCGTGCGACGATGAGCGGCCGATGAACCCCCCCACCGCCTCCCCAACCCCCCGGCCCGGCTTCGTCCTGGAAGTCGAGCGGTCGACGCCGCCGATCCTGTTCCACCACGGCGAGGGGTTCCGCCTCGAACGGCTGCCGCCGGGACGCTCACGGGTGATCTACCCGCCCAGCCCGCTGGAAGGCCTGCCGGACCCGGCCGGCGCCATCCGCCACGCCCTCGAGCACCCCATCGACAGCGAGCCGCTGCCGGCCCTGCTGCGGCCGGGCATGAAGCTGACCATCGCCTTCGACGACATCTCGCTGCCGCTGCCGCCCATGCAGCGCCCCGACGTGCGCCAGCAGGTCATCGAGACCGTCCTGGACATGGCCGCCGCCGCCGGCACCGACGACGTGCACCTCATCGCGGCGCTGGCGCTGCACCGTCGGATGACCGAGTCCGAGCTGCGCCACGCCGTCGGCGACCGGGTGTACGACGCCTTCGCCCCGTCGCGGCGGCTCTACAACCACGACGCCGAGGATCCCGACGGCATGGTTGTCCTCGGGGAGACAGACCACGGCGAGGAGGTGCAGATCAGCCGCCGCGCCGCCGAGAGCGACCTCGTCGTGTACGTGAACATCAACATCGTCGCGATGGACGGTGGCTGGAAGAGCACCGCCACCGGGCTGTCGGGCTACCAGGGCCTGCGCCACCACCACAACGTGGCCACGATGCTGAAGTCCCGCTCGTTCATGGACCAGCGCAAGTCCGAACTCCACCACTCCAACTGGCGCCAGGGAGCGGTGCTGCGCGACTCCGGTCCCCGGATATTCCAGATCGAGACCACGATTAACAACAACAGCTTCGGCACCAGCGGGTCACTGTCGATGCTGCAGAAGCGCGAGTGGGAGTGGTCCACCAAGGACCGGGCCACTTTCCTGGCCATGCAGGGAGGGCTGCAGGTGATGTCACCGGCGGCCCGGCGCCGCGCCTTCCAGTCATGGCGGGCGCCGTACGCCATCACCTCGGTGCAGGCCGGCGAGGTGGAGGCCGTCCACAAGGTCACCACCGAGAACGTCTACCGCCAGCAGCTCGTGGCCGTCGAGGGACAGACCGACGTGCTGACAATGGGGCTGCCCTACATCTGCCCCTACAACGTCAACTCCATCATGAACCCCATCCTGGTGATGTGCCTCGGGCTGGGGTACTTCTTCAACCTCTACCGGGGGCGGCCGCTGGTGCGCCCGGGTGGCGTGGTCATCATGACCCACCCCACGCCGTGGGAGTTCCATCCGGTGCACCATCCCAGCTACATCGACTTCTTCGAGCAGGTGCTGGCCGACACCACCGACCCCGTCGAGATCGAGGCCCGTTACGAGCAGCAGTACGCCACCGACGAGTGGTACCGGCACCTCTACCGCACCTCCTACGCCTACCACGGTGTGCACCCCTTCTACATGTGGTATTGGGGCGCCCATGCGATGAGTTACCTGGGGCGGATCATCATCGTGGGCGGCGACCGGGCCGCGGTGCGACGCATGGGCTTCGCCCCGGCCTCCAGCCTCAGCGACGCCCTGGAGATCGCCGGCGACGTGGTGGGCAGCAGGCCCTCCATCACGCACCTGCACCTGCCGCCGTTCGTGATGGCCGACGTGTCGTGAGCCCCTCGGCCGACTGCCGCCCGTCATTCCGGCGAAGGCCGGAATCCAGATCTCGCCGGCGAAGGACGTCCCGCGACCCGCGATGGGTCGGCGCATGAACCCCAGCCCGCTGCCGCGCCTGCTCCGGAGCCTGGACTTCCCCTGGCGCGCCCCGCCCGCGCCGCTGTCGGCACCACCGGGACACTCTCCCGAGCGCCTCGGCGCGGACTTCGACACCGACTGGTCGCGCCGCTGGCCGGCCCGCATGGTGCGCGCCTCGATGATCGAATTGCTGTGGCGACCCGTCGTTGCGGCAGCCGCCCAGCCCACCCGGCTGGGGCTCGACCGCCTCGCCGCCCTGGAGGGCGAGCCTGTCATCTTCGCCGCCAACCACCACAGCCACCTCGACACGCCGCTGCTGATGACGTCGATCCCCGAGCCGTGGCGCCACACGCTGATCGTTGCCGCCGCGGCGGACTACTTCTTCCCAAGCCGGCCCAAGGGTGTGGCCTCGGCGCTGTTCATGGGGGCCGTGCCGGTGGAGCGGGCCAAGGTGGGGCGCGACTCGGCCCAGGAGGTGGCGACCCTGGTGCGCCGCGGGTGGAGCCTACTTCTGTACCCCGAGGGCGGTCGCAGCACCGACGGCTGGGGCCAGCCGTTCCGGGGTGGCGCCGCCTACCTGGCGCACCGCTGCGACGTGCCCGTCGTGCCCGTCTACCTGGCCGGCACCCGCAGGATCCTGCCGAAGGGACGCCTGCTGCCCACGCCGGGGCGCACGCTGGTGGTCTTCGGCGACCCTGTGCGCCCCGACCCCAGCGAGCGGATCCGCACTCTCGGCGCCCGCATCGAGAGTGCCGTGGCCGCCCTGGCAGACGAGGCGACCACGGACTGGTGGCAGGCCCGCCGACGGGTTCACTCGGGGCAGACCCCGTCACTGACCGGTCCCGACGCCGCCTCCTGGCGCCGCGCCTGGGCACTGTCGCACCGCAGCAAGCCCCGCACCCGCCGCTGGCCCCGCTGAGCCCGGCTGCGCGGCGCCGCTGCCACCGGTTGCTGCGCTGGACCCCGGCCTCCGCCGAGGGTCGTCATTCCGGCGAACACCGGAATCATGACCACAGATGCCTCTGGATCTCGGCCTACGCCGGGATGACAATCGGTGGGGCCGGGCCGCTCCGCCGGTAGAAACGACGTGAGCCCCCGCCCCGAGAGGTACCCGCAATGGCCGTCCATGCCAGCACCCCCGTCACCCTGATCGAGGCCGCCTACGCACGCCTGGCCGCTGCGGTCTCCGCCGCCCGGGCCCAAACCGGGCGCCCGCTGACCACCGCGGAGAAGATCCTCATCGGCCACCTCGACGACCCGTCGGGCCCGCTGCCCGAGCGGGGACGCAGCTACGTGGACTTCCGGCCCGACCGGGTGGCCATGCAGGACGCCACCGCCCAGATGGCCTGGCTGCAGTTCATGACCGCCGGACTGACCGAGGTTGCGGTGCCCACCACCGTGCACTGCGACCACCTCATCCAGGCCCGGGTGGACGCTCGGCGCGACCTGCTGGCCGCCCTGGAGAACCACGACGAGGTCTACGACTTCCTGGAGTCGGTGAGCGCCCGCTACGGCGCCGGGTTCTGGAAGCCGGGCTCGGGGATCATCCACCAGGTGGTACTGGAGAATTACGCCTTCCCCGGCGGGATGATGATCGGCACCGACAGCCACACCCCCAACGCCGGCGGCCTGGGCATGGTGGCGGTGGGCGTGGGCGGAGCCGACGCGGTGGACGTCATGACCGGATTCCCGTGGAACGTGCGCTGGCCGAAGTTCATCGGCGTGCACCTCACCGGTCACCTCTCGGGCTGGTCGGCGCCCAAGGACGTGATCCTGAAAGTGGCCGACCTGCTGACCGTGGCCGGCGGCACCGGCGCCATCGTGGAGTACTTCGGCCCGGGCGCCGAGACCATCTCCGCCACCGGCAAGGCCACCATCTGCAACATGGGCGCCGAGATCGGCGCCACCACGTCGCTGTTCGCCTACGACGAGTCCATGGCCCGCTTCTTGAAGGCAACCGGGCGCGAGCAGATGGCCGCGGCGGCCGGCGCCGTCGCCGAGCACCTGCGGCCCGACGACGGGGTGCTGGCCGACCCCGCGGGCAGTTACGACTCGGTCATCGAGATCGACCTGTCCTCCCTGGCGCCGCACATCAACGGCCCGCACTCCCCCGACCGGGCCCGGCCGGTGTCCGAACTGGGCGCCGAGGCGGCCGCCGAAGGCTGGCCGATGGAGATCTCCGCGGCGCTCGTCGGCTCGTGCACCAACTCCTCCTACGAGGACATCACCCGGGCCGCCAGCATCGTGTCGGCGGCGGTGGCCCGCGGCCTCAAGGTGCAGGCGCCGCTGCTGGTCACGCCGGGATCGGAGCAGATCCGCGCCACCATCGCCCGCGACGGCCTGCTGGGAATCTTCGAGGAGGCCGGCGCCACCGTGCTGGCCAACGCCTGCGGGCCGTGCATCGGCCAGTGGTCCCGCAGCGACGTGGCCGAGGGCGACGCCAACGTGATCGTCACCAGCTACAACCGCAACTTCCCCAAGCGCAACGACGGCCTGGCCTCCACGCTGGCGTTCGTCACCTCGCCGGAGGTGGTGGTGGCCCTCGCCCTGGCCGGCCGGGTGGACTTCGACCCGCTCAACGACACGCTGCACAGCGACGACGGCACCGAGGTGCACCTCCCCGAGCCGATCGGCACCGAGCTGCCGCCCGACGGCTTCGACCCCGGCGAGGCCGGCTTCCTGGCCCCGCCGCCGCCCGGCGAGCGGGACGCCATCGAAGTCCGGATCTCCCCGACCAGCAGGCGCCTGCAGGAGCTGCATCCCTTCGCGCCCTGGGATGGGCGGGACTTCGAGGGCCTGGCGGTGCTGGTGAAGGCGGCCGGCAAGTGCACCACCGACCACATCTCCGCCGCCGGGCCGTGGCTGGCTTACCGCGGCCACCTGGAGAACATCAGCGGCAACCTCTTCGCCGGCGCGGTGAACGCCTTCGGCGGGGCGGTCGGCGAGGGCAAGGACCAGACCGACGGCCAGGTCCGCCCCTACCCCGAGATCGCCAAGCGCTACCACGCCGCCGGCTGGTCGTGGGTGGCCGTCGGCGACGCCAACTACGGCGAGGGCTCCTCACGGGAGCACGCCGCCATGGAACCCCGCTTCCGGGGCTGCGTGGCCGTGATCACCCGCTCCTTCGCCCGCATCGCCGAGACCAACTTGAAGAAGCAGGGCGTGCTGGCGCTCACCTTCGCCGACCCCGCGGACTACGACGCCATCGGCCCCGACGACCGCATCGCCATCGGTGGCCTCGCCGACCTGGCACCCGGCCGGCCGGTGCGGGTGAAGGTCACCGGTCCCGACGGCTCGACGACCGCCTTCGACACCCGCCACACCCTCTCGGCCGACCAGATCGACTGGTTCCGCGCCGGAAGCGCCCTCAACGT
>JAPONU010000626.1 GCA_026713745.1 bacterium | reverse complement strand
CGCCAGCCGCGCCAACTCCGTTGCCCCGACTCCCCGCGCACCGGTCTCGATCTTCGCCAGCGCGCTGCGTCCTAGTCCTGCCCGCTCTGCGCACTCCTCCTGCGTGAGCCCGAAGTCACGCCGAGCAGCAGCGATCCTTACCCCAAGGTCGCTGGACCTCGCATCCACATGTGCGATTATAGGACAGAGTTAGGAGATTTGTCGCGCCTTCGCGAATTCGTGGGGAGCGGGGTGGTTGAGGGTCCCTGAGTAGGGGTCGAGCCTCGGATTCCTGCTGGACGACACGGAGAGAGAGGCGAGGCTGAAGACACGCGACCGCGGCTACACAGTCGAGGCATGGGCGGATCGAGCCAGGTGCCCGTTCGCGCGGCGACCGCGCCTGCTCCCAGCGGCGATCGATGCGCTGGAGATGTCGAGCAGCCACGCACGCCGGCAGTGGCTTGAGCGGTGTCGTGACGCCGATCTACTTGTCGAACCGATCTGGCTCGTGCCGGACCATCGAATGTCGAGCCCGGCACGCGACTTCGCGGAACGTGTCGTGCGTCGCAACCACGAACGCCTGATGGCCTGGTGACTGTGGTTACTCTGGACAGGTCTGACACACCCCGGCCATAGGTTGCACCGTATGACCGAGCCGACCGAACGCCGCCTCTATGCCGCTTGGCGCCACCCCGACGGTCTGATCCACCCTGTCGGCATGCTCACCCGTCGCGTCGTCGACTCGAACGTGTCGTACCGGTTCGTGTACCTCAAGGCGGCCGAGCAACTCGACGGCTTCGACCGCCTGCCCGGGCTTGCGGACCTGCACCGCGTCTACGAGAGTGACCACCTGTTCGCGGTGTTCCGCAACCGGCAGATGCCACGGCGCCGACCTGACTACGGCGAGTATGTCCGCAGGCTCGATCTCGACATCGACACCGACCCGTTCGAGGTCATGGCTCGAAGCGAGGGCATCCGGATGACAGACCGTGTCGAGGTGTTCTCGTATCCAGACAGAACCCCCGACGGCGGTCTCACGACGCTGTTCTTCTGTCGCGCCATCCGCCACATCCCGGGCGCGGCCGAGGCGGTCACAGAAGTGACGGCGGGCGACGTCCTGGTCCTGGCCGACGAACCCGACAACCCCGTGAACCCCAGGGCCATGCTGATCTGCACGCGCACGGGCCGGAAGATCGGGTGGGTGCCGAACTACCTGGTCGGCACCATTCACGAACTGCGCGAGTTCTCCGAGGCCGACGTCGGCATCGTCGCCGAACACGTCAACCCGCCGACCGCGCCACCGCACATGCGCCTGCTCTGCCGGCTCCGTGCGCCATGGCCCGACGGCTACGAACCACTCTCAGCTCCGGAGTTCCAACCCATCGCCTGACGGCTTCCCGGAACCTCCGATCCGTCGATTAGGCAGGCCCGGTTGCAATCCGTGCATCGGACGACTTGCAGAAGGGGTATTGGACTGTTGCAGAAGGTGCATCAGGTGTCTTGCACAAGGCGCATTGGACTATTCCAGGAGGTGTATTGGTTATCCGCGGGAAGCCCTGCCCCGGCAAACCGCGGCGACCGTGACGCCCGGTACGGCCGTCCCTCCTCGGGGAGCGCGCCGCGAAGGCGCCCGGTGGGGCACCGGCTGTCGGGTGGTGGGGTGAACTAGGGTCGCAGCGAGCGGGTGAGGATCGGAGGGCACGGTGGCTGAGCTGGTGGCGGCGGAGTTGCGCCGCAGTATCACGGTGGCGATGAGGCGCCTGTCGGCGTCGTCGCTGATGCCGGCGTCGCAGGGCAATCTCAGTGCCCGCGACCGGGACACGGGCAATGTGGTGATCACGCCACATGCCTACCCGTATGAGGACATGACGCCCGACGACTTGGTGGTGCTGGGCCCGGACGGGGAGCAGATCGGCGGGCGTCTCGATCCCTCCTACGACGCACTCCTGCATGTGGGCGTCTACAAGGCGCGCCCGGAGGTCTTTGCGGTGCTGCACACCGAGCCGCCGTACGTGAACGCTTTCGGCGCCCTGGGGCGGGACATCCTGCCGGTGACCACGACCGGCCTCAAATCGGCCAACGGCACCACTCCGATCATGCCGTTCCGGCACCGTCGAGACGAGGCGTTCACCACCGAGATGCTGGAGGTCATGGGCGACAGCCATGGCGTGGTATGGCAGAACCATGGACTCCTGGTGGTGGCGGACACGGTGGAGAACGCCGCCGAGCGGACCATCGGCATCGAGTTCAACGCGCAGGTCATGCATCTCGCCCTGCGTGCCGGCGAGCCGCAGACGCTTGAGCGTGTCGGCGCCGACATGATCGTGGCGTGAGGCGATGAACCGACGGATCCCTGCCGGCGCCGCTGCCAGGACCGGATGACACCCGCCGGCGCCGATACGGGTTCGAGCGCCGGCACGAGAATCGCCGGCCGAGTTGGCCGGGCCGGCCCCCGATGACGCTCCTCGGTGTGGACGTCGGCACCACCGGGTGCAAGGCGGTCGTGCTGGGCGAGGCGGGCCTGCCAATTGCCACCGCGTATCGGGAGTATCCCCTTTCGGTACCGAGGCCCGGATGGGCCGAACTCGACCCCGACGAGGTCTGGGAGGCGGTCTGCGCCACCATCCGGGAGGTGACCGCGGTCGTCCCGGAACCGCCGCGGGCGCTGGCTGTCGCCACCCTCGGGGAGGCGGTCACGCCGATCGACGCGGCCGGCGCGGCGCTGGCACCCACGATCGTGTCGTTCGACGCCCGCTCCCGGGGCTGCCATGAGCGCCTGGTGGCCGCTGTCGGATCTGAGCGGATCACAGCGATCTGCGGGCTGGCGCCTCAGCCGCACTACTCCGTGGCCAAGTGGTGCTGGATCGCCGAGCAGATGCCCGAGATCTACCGTCGCGCCGCCACGCTCGCCTGCTTCGGCGAGCTGGTCGGCGTCCGCCTCGGGCTGCCCCCCGTGATCGACCACTCGATGGCTGCCAGGACCCTCGCGTTCGATGTCGCCGCAGAGCGCTGGTCGCCGGAGATCCTCGAAGCCGCCGGAATCGATCGGGAAAAGCTGCCGGAACCGGCACCAGCCGGCACCCCCATCGGCGCCGTAGCCCCCGAGAGGGCCCGCGACCTGGGGCTCGCGGATGGCGCCGTGCTCGTCGCAGGTGCCCTCGACCAGGTCTGTGCCGCCTACGCGGCCGGTATCGGCGCCGAGCCGGATGGGACGGCGATGCTGTCGCTGGGGACCGTTGCCGTGCTGGCCGGGGTGGTTGGGGCCGGCAGCGGGGCGGCCGATGCCGTACCGACCGTGCCATACCTGGCGCCGGGGACACGGCTCGCCATCGCCGGGAGCCCAGCCGGTGGTGCGGTTCTGCGCTGGTACCGGGATCAGTTCGGTGCGGCGGAGGCGGTAACCACGGGCCCCGACATCGAGGGGGCCTTCTACGAGCAGATCACCTCGGCGATAGCCGACGTGGAGACCGACATGATTGCTCTGCCCCACTTCGCCGGCTCGCGTACCGCTTTTGCCGACTCGCAGGCCACCGCGGCGCTCGTCGGTCTGACTTTTGCCACAGAGCGGCGGCACGTTGTCCGTGCCCTGCTGGAAGGCGTGGCCCTGGAGGCCGCCGTTATGGCTGAGCGGCTGGCCGGGACAGGGGGCTCCGTGATGAGTTGGCGGGCGACCGGGGGCGGATCGCGCTCGCCTGTCTGGATGCAGATATTCGCCGACGTGCTGGAACGACCGGTGGAGTCCACCGCGAGCGCCGACGCGTCGGCGGTCGGGGCGGCCCGCATCGCCGGGGTGGCCACGGGCGCCGGCGGGAACCTCGCCGGCCTGCCCATCGTGGCGCGCCTCGAGCCGGATGCGTCGTGCAGCAGGCGGTACCGTTCGAAGCTGGAGCGCTACCGGGGCCTCTATCACGCTCTGGCCGAGCTGCGCTGAGGCGGCGGGCGCCGGCACACGGATGCGGAGGACCACAGACCTGTGAGCAGACTGCGACTCGGCGTGATCGGAGCCGGCGCCTGGAGCGTGGCGTCCCATCTGCCGCGCCTTGCGCAGCATCGGGATGCCGTGGAGTTCACCGCCGTCAACCGCCGGGACCCGGCGATGGCCGAGAGCATTCGCTCGCGCTTCGGTTTCGCCTCGGCACACACCGACTACAGAGGTGTCCTGGAGGCCGAGCCGGACATCGTCGTGGTGGCCAGCCCCGTTCGGTGGCACCACGAGCAGGCCCGGGCCGCCTTGGAGGCGGGTGCGCATGTGCTCGTGGAGAAGCCGTTCACCCTGCATCCCGATGAGGCGCGCGACCTCGTGGCGACCGCCGCAGCGGTGGACCGCCATCTGCTGATAGCGCTCGGTTGGCACTACAAGGACATTGTCATCAAAGCCAAGGAGTTGATGGACTCCGATGGGGGCGTCGGTGATGTCGAGCACGTCTCGATCGTCATGTCGTCCACAACTCGCGAGGCTCTCATCGGCCGGCAACCCTCGTTCTCCGCCGACCAGACCTCCGGAGAGATCGTCAGCGACGAGCAGGTTCCCGAGTTGACGCCCCGCCCGGAGACGTTGACCGACCCGGCAATCTCCGGTGGTGGCTACGCGCAGGCCCAACTCAGCCATGCGCTGGGCCTTGCGCTCTGGCTCACGGGTCTGCGCGGCGCCGAAGTGTTCGCCATGATGTCGTCCCCGCAGCAGACGGCGGTGGAGTTCCACGACAGCCTCTCGGTCCGCTTCACGACCGGCGCCATCGGCAGCGTCTCGGGCGCTTCGGCCCATCTCGCCGTCAACGCCGGCAAGCACTACCTGGTGGTACAGGTCATCGGTTCCGACGGCCAGCTCACGGTGGATCTGAACCGTGAACTGCTGACCCGCTACCGCGTCGATGGGGGAGACGTGACGGTTCCGCTTGCCTCCGGTGCCGGGGCATACGACTGTGCCGGACCGATCGACGCTCTTGTCGCCCTGGCGCGTGGCGACACGGTGGCGAACAACTCGCCCGGGGACCTCGGCGTACCGACGGTCGAAATCATCGAGGCCGCCTACCGCAGCGCCCGCAGCGGGCACGTGGAGACTGTGGCCTGACCTCCGGAGTCACGGAGGGCCGACCCATGCCGGTGCTCGGCGTCGCGCGGCTGCGTCGCTAGCGCCGGCCGGCTGAATTCCCTACAGTTGGTTCAACGCCCGGGCTCGCCGGGCCGACAAATGGGGGGACACTCGTGAAGAGATTCTCTGGGCTCTTGGGCCTCATTCTGGCCGTCGTCCTGGTGGCCGCAGCATGCGGGGGGGACGACGGCGAGAACACCGTTGGCTTCGCCAACATCCTGCGGACGGGTTGCGAGTTCTGCAACGACGTCGAGAACGGTGTGACTGCTGAGACTGCCGATGCGGGTTGGGAGTTGTACGCCCTCGACCACGACCTCGACGCCAACAAGATGCTCGCCAACGCGGACGCCATGATCACCCGCGAGGTGGACGTCTATCTGAACTTCGACGGCGGTATCACCAACTACGAGGCCACGCTGGAGAAGATGGCCGAGGCGGAGATCCCGATGATCTTCATCGACGGCCCGATCCCGGAGCCGGCGGACGATGTGTACTGGTTCGGTGCGCACGGCCAGTCGGCGGGCCAGCAGATGGGTGAGTACGCCCTCGACTACATCAACAACAACTGGGGTGGCAACCTCGACGGCATCTTCGGCATCTACCAGAGCACCTGGCCCGATGAGACCAAGGCGCGCATGGTCGTGGCCATGGACGTGATCTCCCAGCAGTTCCCGGAGTGGACGATGGACACGATCACCCTCAACGACGTCGTGCTCGAGGGCTCGGAGACGCAGGCAGCGGCCGCGGCGTACCTCAACGCCAACCCTGATGCCACGAACCTGCTCTTCATCGCCACGACCAACGACCTCGCCGGTGTGGCCGTGGTGGCGGCAATGGAGCAACTCGGACGCCTCGACGCCGGTGTGGTGCTGTCGAACGGTGG
>JAPONU010000625.1 GCA_026713745.1 bacterium | reverse complement strand
GCCCTGGCCGCACGCGACGGCCGGGTCGGCTTCCTGGGTTTGGCAACCGCTAGCCCGTCGCGCAGCCGTGCTTCCAGGCGATCGAGCGCGATCTCACGGTTGCGGGCCTGCGATCGGGTGTCATCGACGACCACCCGCAACTCGCCACCGAACCTCGCAACGAGCCGCTCCCGTACCTCGAGTTCGACGTCGCCGGCCGTTGTGAGATCAACCACGGCTTCGACCCGGGTGCTGGAGCGGTTGGCGTGCTGCCCTCCGGGACCGCCCGAGGGATCGAAGCGCCACGCAACCGCTGTGGCCGGCACCTCGCCACCGGGGAACAGGAGCACCCGGTCCATGGTGACGACCCTACATGCGCTCACCGCACTGCCCCGGATACGTGGTCGCGCCGTCCATGCCGGGAGGAGGGGTCAGGGCCAGTGGACGACCGGCGTTGCCGGTTCGTCCTGCTCCGCCACACCACCACTGCCCGAAGTCGAGCGAACTGACCGCGCGAACGACGGGATCCACCGGCGGTGAGGACGATGGTGCCTCAGGTCTGCGAGAATTGTCGGTAGATGAAGAGCCCGCGATCTCCCAAGACGATTGCCGCCGTTGCCCTCATCGTCGCAGCCGCCGTGGCGGTCGCGGCGTGGCTGGTCGTCGCCGGACGCGACCAGCAGGCGACCCCGGTCACGGATTCCCCTGCAAGGGTCTCGCCCGTTACCGGGGCGGACGCATCCAATCCCGACCTGGTGGCGTGGGGATCGGACGTCTACTCCCGGCACTGCGCGTCATGCCACGGGGCGGACCTGCAAGGAGAGCCGAACTGGACGGTCCGCAAGGTCGACGGCACGCTTCCTGCACCTCCCCATGACGTCTCCGGCCACACCTGGCATCACGGTGACGCGCAGCTCTTCGAGATGACCAAGTGGGGGACGGCAGCGGTCGTCGGCGGCGGCTATCCGACCAACATGCCGGGTTTCGCCGACAAGCTCGACGACGATGAGATCTGGGCTGTCCTGGCCTTCATCAAGAGTTGGTGGCCCGAGGACGTCCAGGCGGTACAGGCCCGGCGATCAGGCTGAAGCCGGCAGCCCCTCCGGCGCTTCGGCGCTGAGGGGTCGGCTTAGTGGCGTCGCCGAGAGGTGCGAGGAACTTGTCCAACTCCTCGATCTGCGAGTTGGCCAGGGCGTTCATCGGGTAGACGATGAGGGCCTTGATGCCCTGCCCCGAGCCGGCGCGCAGCATGTGATCGACCGCCGGAACGATGTAGCCCAGGCTCTTGCCCGATCCGGTACCGGTGGTCATAACGAAACTCCGGCCGGCGCGGGCACGCCTGATCGCGTCCTCCTGGTGGCGGTGCAGGCGGAGTTGCTGCCCGAGCGGGGAGTCAGGCACCTTGTTCACCCGGAAGATGTCCCGGCATGCGCTGTGAAGGAGACCCTCACCGACCAAGTCGTCGATCCGGCCGCCCGAAGCGAACGTCGGATTCAGCCCGATGCTCGGATCGGGCCACAGCCTCCCGGCGTTGAGACCCCGATCCACGTGCTCGCGGATCCGACTTTCGGGAACCCGAGAACGCCAGGGCGGCTGGGCCCCGATCCACGTGCTCGCGGATCCGACGGTCGCGTAGCCGCATGAAGCCGCGCACGTAGTCGGAGTAGTCGCCAATGAGCGCGTCACGCAGGCCGAACACGTCCATCCGGGAGATCATACGCACCCATGTTCACCCCGATCCTCGCCGCACCGCGTGAGATCGTGGTGGCCCGGCCTCCCAAGATTCGCCCGGTCACGTACGGCACCTACGTCGCCCCGGCGCGGCGACTGCGCGAGCCGGAATCAGCCGCGTGGTGCCGCACAGCGCATCCACCCTCGGGATGGGCCAACGGGCAGTCCGCCTCCAGTCGCCCGCGTATCGCTGATTAGCGATTGACCTGCGCTACAAGTTTCCAATATCTGTCCTATAATCGCACATGTGGATGCGGGGTCCAGCGACCTTGGAGTAAGGATCGCTGCTGCTCGGCGTGACTTCGGGCTCACGCAGGAGGAGTGCGCAGAGCGGGCAGGACTAGGACGCAGCGCGCTGGCGAAGATCGAGACCGGTGCGCGGGGAGTCGGGGCAACGGAGTTGGCGCGGCTGGCG
>JAPONU010000624.1 GCA_026713745.1 bacterium | reverse complement strand
TGCGCGTCGATGGCGGGGTGGTGTGTTGGGGTGAGCATGTCTCCGCGGCGGTGGACGCGCCGCCCGGCGAGTTCGTCGCCTTGGCGGCGGGCGGGCGCGGCACGTGCGGGTTGCGCGCCGGCGGCGGGGCGGTGTGCTGGGGGGCGCACGGGGGCGCCGCGGTGGGTTTGTTGGCGGAGTTCCCCGTGGGTTACGGGCAGTGGTGTTCGGTCACCGACCGCGCCACGGTGTGCCCGACGGCCGCCGGCGGCGACAGCGCGGCGCCGGGCGCGGTGGTGGTGTCGGGCCGGGATGTGACCTGCCGGTTGGGTGCGGGCGGCGGGTTGTCGTGCGATGTTCTGCGGTCTGGGGTCCTGGGGGCGCTGTCGGGCCTGTCGGAGGGGGATCGCGCCCGCCTCGAGGCCGACGCCGAGAAGTTGGGGATCGAGTTCGCGGGGCACCCCGAGCAGGTCACCGAGACCCGCTCGGGGCCGTTCGCGGCGGTGGCGGCGGGTGCGGCGCACTGGTGCGCGCTGGGCGTCGATGGCGGGGTGGTCTGCGGCGGCGCCGACGCGGCGGGCGAGACCGACCCGCCCGGCGGGCGGTTCGCCGGGATCGGCGCCGGCGCGGCGTTCTCGTGCGGTCTGCGCACCTCCGGGTTCGTCGCCTGCTGGGGCGAGAACACCTCCGGGCAGGCCAAGGCGCCGGGGGGCCGCTTCGGTGCCCTCGCGGTCGGTCGGGCGCACGCCTGCGCGATCCGCGACGACGGCACCGTGTCGTGCTGGGGCGACGGCACGCCCGGCCAAACGGCGCCGCCGCGGGGCGAGTTCACCACCGTCGCCGCGGGCGGCTCGCATACCTGCGCCTTGCGCGCCGGCGCCGCCGCGGTGTGTTGGGGCGACGGCAACCGCCCCTCGCCCAACCGCGTCCGCTGGGCCCCCGGGGTGACCCGCGCACGCACCACCGGGCGCGACTTCGGTCATTTCAGCGTCGGCGGCGACCGGGTCGGCCACCTCTGCGCGGTGCGCCTCGACAGCGAGGCGCACTACAACGGACCTGTGTCCTGTTGGGGTTCGAACAGTCACGGCCAAACCGACGCGCCCGAGGGGCGCTTCAGCACCCTCAGCGCCGGCGGCGGGCACACCTGCGCGCTGCGGTTCGACCGCACGGTCGCCTGCTGGGGCGACAACAGCCACGGCCAGGCCGACGCGCCCGAAGGGCGTTTCGGTGCGGTCAGCGCCGGCGCCGCGCACACCTGCGCGCAACGGCTCGGAGGTGCGGTGATCTGCTGGGGCGCCAACCCCGCCGGCGAGGCCGACGCGCCCGCAGGGCCGTTCGAGGCGATCGTCGCCGGGTCCCGGCGGACGTGCGCCCACCGAGCCGACGACACCATCGAGTGCTGGGGAGAGGACGCCGGGACCGCCGCAGAACTCGACGCACCCGCCTACCACCTCACGCTCGGCGACGCGTTCGCCTGCGCCCGGCGCACCGACGGGACCCTGGCCTGCACCGGCGACATCGCCGACCCTCCCGGCGGTAAATTCGCAGCGGTCTACGCTGGCGACCGCCACGCCTGCGCGCTACGCGCCGACGGCACCGCCGCCTGCTGGGGCGACAACAGCCAAGGCCACCCCACCCCACCCGGCGGCGAGTTCATCTACCTCAGCGCCGGCGGCGACCTCACCTGCGGCAAGCGCCCCGACAACACCCTCGAATGCTGGGGAAACCTCAACGCGCCCGAAAACGGCATCCCCTGGCAATGACCCCACCTCCGAACGGCAAGAACCGCGGCCGGCTGTCGCTGCGGTGGTGTTGCCTCGTTCAGCCCAGGGGCCAGAGGCGCCGGGCCAGGCGTCCGAGCACGGCGCCGGTGAGGGCACCGCCGGCCACGTCGGAGGCATGGTGGATGCGTACGTGGATGCGGCTGAGCGCAACCGTGGCCGCCAGCATCCACAGCAGGCCCCGCCAGCGGCGCCCGCCCATCTCACCCAGCAGCATCGCGGCCACCACCGCGCTGGAGGCGTGCCCGCTGGGAAAGGCCGTGGTGATGGGGCGGCGCAGGTAGAGGGGCCGCTCGCCGTCGTCGACCAAGGGGCGGGAGCGTTTGATCAGGGATTTCAGCAGGCCGTTCACGAACATCGAGTCCAGCCCCAGGACGGCGGCGATGCGCAGCAGGTTCCGCTCGGCACGCGATGATCCTCCGAGGGCCGCGAGTGCGGCCAGCAGCAACCAGATCAGCCCGTAGTCGCCGAGCTGCGACGCCGTGTAGAACACCCGGTCGGCCCAAGGCCGCCCGCGCAGCTTCTCGAACAGCCCCTCGACACGGTCGTCGAAGCGGTCCACCAAGTCCACGACCCGGTCGAGTGAGACGCCGGCCACGCCGTCAATGGTACGGGGCGCATCCCGCCGGAGCGATCCGGAGCCCCGCGGCGCAGGCGAAGGTCGGAATCAGTGCGTCAACTCCACCTGCCGGCGCAGGCCCGGTGCGCCCAAGTGGCGCGGGTGGCGGCCGAGAGGGGAGCGGTCGGGATCAGTGCAGCAACTCGACCCCGCAGCGCAGGCCCGGAGCGCCTGCCAGGCGGCGGTCGGAGGTGACCAGGTCGGCACCGGTCGCCTCGGCGAGCGCCACGTAGGCCGCGGCGTACACCGTGAGGTTCTGCCTGAGCTGCCAGCAGCGCTCGATGAGCGGGGCGTGTGGCAGACGCACGATCGGCAACGCTGCGAGATGTTGGAGGGCGAGGCGGGCGAGTGGCTCGGAGAGTTCCCCGCGGCGCTCCAGTGATCGAAGCGCGGAGGCGACCTCGAGGTCGAGCAAGTGCGGTGCGATGGCCGCCTCCTGCATGATGCGGCGCGTTGCCGCGAGGTTCCTCTCGCTGGATCCGCCGACGGCCTCGACGGCGACGCTCGCGTCGACGACGATCAATGCGACTCGCGATCGGCGCGGATGATCTCGACGATCATCTCGGGATCGAGGTCCGTCTCACCGAGCGCGAGCGCCTGCGCCCGCCTGCGCGCCAGTAGTTCCTCCGCGGTTGGGAGGTCCGCGTGCTTGAGGATCACATCGAGCATGTACTGCTGGAGCGACTGGCCGCCGCTTGCGGCGCGGACCCGGAGCTTGGTGTGGACGTCGCTGGGAACGTGCCTGATCTGGATGGTCGCCATGGCGCCAGGTTAGCGCCGGTCCAGCGTCACAAGCGCTACTAGCGCTTCTCCAGCGCCATCGGCCACCGTTGGTCCGCGGTCGGTCGGCTGCTAGATGTAGTTCCGTGAGCGGTGCCGCCGATGCAACTCCCGAGCCCGGCACCGGTGCGACGGCCGCCGGTGCCGACGAAGGGACCGGCCGCGCCAGGCCCTTGGACTTCATCCGCAAGCAGGTCGTTGCCGACGGCGAGGCCGGGACGTTCGGCGGGCGGGTGCAGACCCGGTTCCCGCCCGAACCCAACGGCTTCCTGCACATCGGTCACGCCAAGTCGGTTTGCCTGAATTTCGGCGTGGCCGCCGAGCATGGCGGAATCTGCCGGCTGCGTTTCGACGACACCAATCCCGCCGGCGAGGATGCCGCCTACGCCCGGGGTATCGCCGAGGACATCGCCTGGCTGGGCTTCGACCCCGGAGTTCCCCTGCACACCTCGGAGTACTTCGAGCAGCTCTACGAGTGGGCCGAGCATCTGGTGGTCCAGGGGTTGGCCTACGTGGACGATCAGGATGCCGAGACGATCTCGGCGGGCCGCGGCGACTTCACGACCCCCGGGGTGGCGAGCCCGTGGCGGGACCGCAGCCCCACCGAGAACCTCGCGCTGCTGCGGGACATGCGGGCGGGGCGATTCGGCGACGGCGAGAAGGTGTTGCGGGCCCGCATCGACATGACGCACCCCAACATGCTGATGCGCGACCCGGTCATGTACCGGATCCGCCACGCCGGTCACTTTCGTGCCGGCGACGCCTGGTGCATCTATCCCACCTACGACTGGGCGCATGGCCAGAGCGACGCCATCGAGGGCGTCACGCACTCGCTGTGCACCCTGGAGTTCGAAGGGAACCGCCAGCTCTACGACTGGTACCTGGACAAGCTGCCGCTGCCGGGCGACCGGCCCCGCCAGACCGAGTTCGCCCGGCTGAACCTCACCCACACCGTCATGTCCAAGCGGGCGCTCGGCGCGCTGATCGACGGCGGCCTGGTGGATGGCTGGGACGACCCTCGCCTACCCACGCTGCGAGGGCTGCGCCGCCGCGGCTACCCGCCCGAGGCCATCCGGGCGTTCTGCGCGCACATCGGCGTGGCGCGGGTCAACGGCACGCATGAGATCGAGCTGCTGGAGTCGTTCGTGCGGACCCACCACAACCGCTTCGCCCAGCGCCGCATGGCGGTGTTGCGGCCCCTCGAGGTGGTGATCGACAACTGGCCTGGGGGGCACGTGGAGTGCCGCCGGGCACCCAACAACCCCGAGAATCCCGCCGACGGCACCAGGGAGGTGCCGTTCTCGGGGCGGCTGTGGATCGAGCGGGACGACTTCATGATCGACCCGCCGCGCAAGTTCTACCGGCTGGCTCCCGGCCGGGAGGTGCGGCTGCGGGCCGGCTACTTCCTGCGCTGCGACGACACCGAGACCGGCCCCGACGGCGAGGTTCTGCGGCTGCGCTGCAGCTACGACCCCACCACCGGCGGGGGACAGGCTCCCGACGGACGCAAGGTGCGCGCCACCATTCACTGGGTGTCGGCCGATCACGCAGCCGACGCCACCGTCGCCCTCTACGACCGGCTCTTCGGTGACCCGGTGCCGGGCGCCGACGGCCGGGACCCGTTGGAGTCCTACAACCCCGACTCCCGAGAGTTGATCACCGCCGCCAAGATCGAGCCGGGGCTGCTGGAGACGCCACCCGGCTCGGTGGTGCAGTTCGAGCGGCTCGGCTACTTCGCCCGGGATACCGCCCCCGGCGAGCAGCCGCTGTTCCACCGCACCGTCGGCCTGCGCGATGAGTGGGCCAACATCCAGAAACGCCGGGGGCAGGGCGCGTAGGCCGCCGCCGGCGCCGCTCCGATCGCCGGTAGTCCGGGGCAGGCTCGCCCTATCGTTGCGCCGACGCACACGACGAGCGAGGACACGACATGAAGGTCTCTGTAGCAATCGAGTGGGCGGCCGGGCGGAGCCTTGGCGTGCTCATCACCATCCGATCCGACGGTCGTCCGCAATCCTCGGACATCGTCTACGACCTTGACGAGGGCACGTTCGTGGTCTCGGTCACGGCGGGGCGGGCCAAGACCGCCAACCTGCGGCGCGACCCGCGGGCGGTGCTGCACGTCTCCGACGCCGCCTCGTGGTCGTACGTGTCCTTCGACGGCACCGTGGAGTTGGCGCCGGTGGCGACCGACCCCGACGACGCCACCTGTGACGCCCTGGTGCGGTACTACGAGCGGGTGACCGGAAAGGCGCACCCGGACTGGGAGGATTACCGCCGGGCCATGGTCGACGAACGCCGGCTCGTTCTGTGTTTCACCCCGCGGGCGGCGACCGGCATGATCCGCGGCTAGGCGCCGGCTGTGCCACAGGACGGAATAGAAGAACAGCTATTGCCACGTCAGGTGGTACACCGTCCAATACGGTTATCGGGTTCGCGACGCGGGAGGTTCGGTGTGATGCGAGTTATGAAGCGGGAGTCACGAATGGGTAGGACGGTGGTCGCCGTCGTCGCCGTCGCACTGATCGGCGGCGTCTTGGCGGTTGCTGCCACGAGTGTCGCCTCGGGGCAGGAAACGTCCTCGGGGCAGGACCCGGCGGACTGCCCGGTCACGAGTCTGGGGACACTTGGCGCCGGAACCGACCGGGTGCTGCAGGCGGAGGGGCGCTGGACGACCGAGGACTGCGACTCGCGTTTCCGCGCCGGCAGTGATGCCCACACCTATCGCTTCGAGGTCCGCACCGGCGGGCGGATCAGGATCGAACTGTCCTCGGCGGAGGCGGACGGCTATCTGTACCTGCTCAGCGCCGGCGGCGAGCGGATCGCCGACAACGATGACGGTGGCGCGGGGCTCGATGCCCGCGTCGAGCGGGACCTCGAACCGGGCGGCTACCTCATCGAAGCCACGACACTCGCCGGCCGCGGGCGCGGTCCGGCTGACTTCACGCTCACCGTCGGCCGGGTGGCGGGCTGCGAGGCCATATTGCTCGGTTCGCTCGAGCCGGGCGTCGACCTGACGGCGTCGGGTTCGTGGACGCTGGACACCTGCGGGTCCCGGGTCGAGGTGGAGCACCCCGCCCACAACTACCTGTTCAACCTGCCGAGCGCCGGTCGTGTGCGGATCGACCTCACGTCGGAGAGCGGCGATCCTGTTCTGTACTTCTCGTCTGTGGACCTTCCGACGCTCAAAGGGGGCGAGGTTGCCACCGACGACGACGGCGGCGGCGACCGCAACTCGCGGGTCGAGCGCTACCTCCCGGCCGGCAACTACTTCATCGAGGCCACCACCTACCTGGCGCGCGACCAGCAGCCCCTGCGCTCCGACTTCACACTCAGGGTGCATCTCGTGGACGAGGTGGTACAGCAGACCCAGGACTTCCGGATCAAGGCCGAGGAGGTCCAGATACCCGACGAGGTGGTCGCAGGGGATCCGGTGACGGTGCACTTCCGGGTCGGCAATGCCGGAGGCGGCGACCTGCCCGGCGGGAACGCCACGTACGTCTACGTCGTAGGCCGCGGCACCGACGGGCGCCGGGTCATCGATGTCAACACGCCGATCTTCCAACGCTGGCCGGGTGGGGTCTCCTACCACTCCGATGCCGGGTCGGCGAGTACGACGAGTGTTGCGAACCCCGGCTTGAGGCCGCTGGAGATCACCTTCGGCACGTCCGGGCCGGCCTCGCTGTTCGTAGGCGCCTTCACGGAGGACGCCGACGATAACGAGCTCGGCTTCCACGGTTCCTGGCACAACCTCATGGTGCTCAGCGGCCCGACCTTCGAGCCCGTGCAGGTGATGGTCGAGGGGACCGCCTACAGGGTCGCGGCGGTAGCGGACGACGAGGGGACGGTGACGACCTCGGTGACGCCGGTAGCCGACCCGGCGGTTGAGGTCGACGAGGCCGCCGGGGCGAAGGCGATCTACGCGGCGGGCGTGCGCACGCAGTTGCTGGACGGCATCTTCGAGCGACCGGCGGTGGCGGCGCTGGCCGAGGCGGCGGACCCGGAAGCGGCGCCGCAGGCCGTGAGCGTGGCCAGCCCGTCCTCCAGCAGCCTCCTTGACGCATTCGGATCCCGCTACGCCGACGATGTCGCAGCATCCGGGCCGGCCGAGGTGGTGGGAGCCGCTGAGGCAATCAACCCGCAGGCGATCGAGGAGCTGGTACTCGCCCGGGGCGCGAGCGCCTCGGCGGAGTACGCCTACCTCGCCTCCGCCTGGGAGTCGCCGGCGGACCGCGTGGCCAACGGTGGAGCACTGGCGTTCGACGAGGCGTTCGCCCTGCAGTCCCAGCTTGCCTACGCCGAGAGCGTCCTGGCGCCGGCGGTGGCAGCCGGCAGCATCGTGACCGCTGCCAGGGCCGCGACCCTGGGTTGGGATGACCGAGGTGTCCAGGCGATGGCTTCGGAGCTGGCGATCTGCTATCCGGGCGAGTCGGCTCTGCAAGGCGCCCTCGAAGCCGCCGGCGCAGACGTCGACGGACTGCTCGCCTTGGACGCGGAGCTGCGTGCGGTGTTGCCGCTGTGGGGGCAGGCCGCCGACAACGCGCTCTGTGCGGCTGCGGACATCGACGACCAGAACGACAGATTCCTGGAGCGACTGGCGCTCGACGGAAGCGAAGAGCTGAGCGAACTGCTGGCTCCCGGGGAGCCACCCGCCGAGGACCCGGCCCCGCAGACGTACCCGCTGCGTGTCGTCGCCCGCCTGGGCCCCGACGGGCGCATCGAGTTCGGCGCCGAACTCAACACCGGCCTCCAGATCCTGCCGGACGTCCGCTACCTGCGGGCCGACGCCCCGGCCGGCGAATGGCGGGTGACCAGCGACGTGCAGCTGGGCGACGACGTGCTCGGGAGGGTCCGTGCCCGGCGCCTCGCCGACGGCCGCGTCGAGATGGGCTTCGTCGCCGGCGGCGAGGAGCACCAACTCGACATCCGCTACCTGCCCGCGGGACTCCCCGAGGGCGTCTGGTTCCGCAGCAGCGAGATCGAGGTACAAGCGACACCTACATAGGCGCCGGCGCAGCCGCGGCCCGCGGCACGCGACTCGGTGCCGCTGCGGCCCTCCGGGGCCTCAAAGATTCCCTTCGACTGCACTGGTAGTGTCGAGAGGGTGCGCTGGAGGATCCTCACGGCCCTCTTTGTCGCCATTGGGGTGGGAATCGGCGTGGTCGCCGGCGGTGTCGGCGGACTGTTCCTCGGCGGCGTTGTCGGCTACCTCGTCGGCAGCGTGGGCGCCCTGCGCAGCCGACTCGGCGAGGTCGAGCGGGCGCATACCAAGACGCGGAGAATCGTTGGTTCCCAGCGGCCGCCTGCGACGCCGGAGGGTGCGTCCCGAACCGACGAGTCCCTCCGGGCACCGCCGGAGTCGACCGACCTTGCCCCGCCGCCGGAACCGGCACCGCAGCTGGGTCCATTTCCACGGACTCAGCCGGCCGACCGGAGGGTCGACACCGGGTCGGTTCCCGCCGCCGCGCACCGGACGCCGGCCACCTCGGA
The DNA here is from genome assembly GCA_026713745.1 of bacterium. Lineage (GTDB taxonomy): Bacteria > Actinomycetota > Acidimicrobiia > Acidimicrobiales > CATQHL01 > VXNF01. Next base: position 6,584 of record JAPONU010000624.1, on the reverse strand, counting down.
GCCCGAGAGCACCGCAGAGCCGCCGGGGGCCCCGACGGGTCCGCGTACCGGCGAGTCGGAGCCTGTCGGGTCGGAGCCTGTTGACGCTGAGGCTGTTGAGTCCGAGGCTGTTGACGCTGAGCCTGTTGGGTCTGAGGCTGTCGAGCCTGAGTCTGTAGCGGCCGCCACAGCTGCCGGCGCCGGAGGCTGGACTTCCGGCGGCCCCGTTGCGCCGTACCGGCCACCGGTCAGCGTGGGGTCGAAGCTCCTCGACGCCCTCAAGAGGTGGCTGACCACCGGCAACGCGCCAGTCAAAGTGGGTGCGGTCATCCTTCTTATCGGTGTGGGCTTCCTGATACGCGAAGCCGGCCGGCGGGGCATCTTCACGCTCACGATCGAGGTGCGGCTCATCGCTGTGGCGGTGTTCGCGGTCATCGTGGGCGCATTTGGTTGGCGCCAGCGCGAGCGGCGCCCGATCTATGGGCGGAGCCTCCAGGGGGTCTCGATCGCCGCCCTGTACCTCACGACGTACGCCTCCTTCGAGGTGTACGACCTCATCCCGACTGCGGTGGCCGCCGCCGCGGTGATCCTCGTCACCGTGGCCGCGGGAGCACTCGCCGTCACCCAGGACGCCCGCGTACTGGCGGTGCTGGGCATCATCGGCGGGTTCGGGGCTCCCGTCCTCGCCTACGACCGACCCGACGACTACGTCGTGGTCTTCAGCTTCTACACGGTGCTGAGCGTCGCGATCGTCGGAGTTGCCTGGTTCAAGACCTGGCCTTCGCTCAACCTGCTGGGTCTGGCGTTCAACGTCGGGATCGCCGCCTTCTGGCTCCTGAACCGCTACGCGGAGGAGGACTGGGCGTCGCTCCAGCCGTTCATTGCCGCCTTCGTGCTGATTTACATGGGGCTGCCCGTGCTGTTCGCGGTCCGGGAGCCGCCCAGCGTGAGGGCACTCTGGACGGCCCCGCTGGTGTTCACAACCCCGTTCTTGGGGCTCGGCCTGCAGCAGCTCGTGGTCGGCCACACGGCCCGCGGCGTCGCCATCAGCGCTCTGGTGCTGATGGGGCTCCTCGTCGCCCTGCACGTCGTCGCCCGCCGGCTCGGCCCGGGATCCCGCGAACTCGCCGTGGCCTATGCCGGGCTGAGCGTGGCGTTCGCCGCCATCGCCGTCCCGCTCTGGCTCGACGCCTACTACATGACGCTCGCTTGGGCGGTTCAGGGCGCAGTGCTGGTGTGGTTCGGCTGCCGTCGCGGCCTGCTGCTCAGCGTTGCCGGCGGCGCTGTGCTCCAGGTGCTTGCGGCGGCCTCCTTCGTGGTACATCTGGTCGACGCCCTCCCGTACCCCGAGGGTCGTCTGGTGATCCTGAACGAGTTCTTCGCCGCCGCAGTGCTCCTGGCGCTGACCGGTGTCGGCTCGGCGTGGCTGCTTCACCGCGCCGCACAGCGGGCTAACACCAGCATCTTGGGAGCCTGGGCGGCCCTCGCCTGGGGGCTCGCCTGGTGGTTCACGGGCGGACTCCTGGAGATCGCCTACCAGGTGCCGTCCTGGCCGCTGCCGGCTTCGTACATCTTCGTCGTCGTCTCGTGCAGCGTGGCGGTGTGGGCCGCAAGCCGGGTGGGTTGGCCCCACCTCGGCGCGTTGGGCTTCGGCGTCGTGCCGCTGCTCGGCCTGGTGTTGCTGGCGTGGGCGTCGGAGGTCCCCTCCGGGCTGGATCGACACGGCGCGGCAGCGGTGCTGGCCGTCTGCGGCCTCGCCTCGGCGGTGCTGTTCCAGCGCAACGCCGCCCGAACGGCCTTCCGCAAGTCCCTGTCGTGGGTGGCGCTCGTTTGGGGCGTGGGCTGGTGGCTGGCCGGTGGGCTCCTGGAGATCTCCTACCGGCTCCCGTCGTGGCAACTGCCGGTGGCGCTCGCTTTCGTGGCGTCCTCGCTCGGTGTGGCCGCATCAGCCGCAGAGCGGGCCAGGTGGCCCCAGCTGAATGCTCTGGGCGTCCTCATCCTGCCGATGTCGGGAGTCGTGCTGGGATTGTCGATTGTCGAGGTGGCGCATCCGCTGGGCCGCTACGGCTGGGCGGCCTGGCCCGTGGCGCTGGCCGCTCACTACTGGTTCCTGCGCCTCCGCGACGATGTGCTGGGCGTGCTGCGTGCCGGACTCCACGCTGGAGGGTTCTGGTTGCTGGCGGTGCTGGTCGGCGCCGAGGTTCACTGGCAGGTCGGTCGTGTGGCGGGCGAGGTGTGGATGCCGGTGGCGGCGCTCGGCGCGGTTCTGCTCCTCGTGGCCCTCACGCTGCGGGCCCGCCGCGGGTCCATGTGGCCGTTCGGGGCGCATGGGCGGGTGTATGTCGCCGGTGGCATCGGGCCCGTCCTCATCGCGGCGGCCATCGGGCTGTTCATCATGATCCTGCTGCTCGACGGCGACCCGGCACCGTTCCACTACGTGCCGGTGTTCAACCCGCTGGAGATGTCGGTGGCCCCGCTGTTGGCGATCTCACTCGCGTGGCGCCGGGCTGCTGCCGCCGCCGGGGATCATGCGCTGCGGCGCCTCGTCGACAGCCGTTGGGCGCCCACGCTGGCACCTGCGGGCGTCGTCGTGGCGACGATGAGCGTGGCGCGCACCATCCACCACTGGCGTGACGAGCCGTGGGAGTTCGCGGCGCTGGCCGGTTCCACCGAATTCCAGGCGGCGCTGTCCATCGTGTGGGCGGCGATCGCGTTGACAACGATGGTGATCGCGGTGCGTCTGGCGCGCCGCGCGATGTGGATGGCGGGCGCGTCGTTCATGGGCCTCGTCGTGGTGAAGCTCTTCTTCGTCGACCTCAGCAGCCTCGGGGCGGTCACCCGAGTCGTATCGTTCCTCGGAGTCGGAGCGCTTCTCGTGGTCGTCGGCTACTTCGCTCCCGTTGTGCCGGCGGCGAGGGTGGAAGCCGAAGACTGAACCGTGACCGTACGCTCGGGCCATGACCACGATCACCGCTGATCTCAGAGTCGAGCCCGGAGCCGAGTACACGGTGGAGTTGCGCGCCGGGGAGCATCTCTGGGGCGCCGACGAGCCCGCGGACCTCGGCGGCGCCGACTCGGGCCCCAACCCGTACGAGTTGCTGCTGTCCTCGGTGGCGGCCTGCACCTGCATCACCGTGTCGATGTACTGCCGGCGCAAGGGGTGGAAACTGCACTCCGTCTCGGCGCGCTACACCCACGATCGGGTGCACGCGCGTGACTGCGAGGACTGCGAGGCCGACGCCTCGGGTTACATCGACCGGGTCCGCAGCCAGATCTTCATCGAGGGCGACTTCGACGACGAGCAGCGGGCCCGCCTCACCGACATCGCCCGCCGCTGCCCCGTCCACAAGACCCTCGATCGGGGCGTGTCGTTCACCACCGAGGCGGTGTTCGCCGGCTAGGAGACTGGTGGGCAATGGCTATTTCGCCGAACCCACAAGCCCATTACCAGGGCTTTCGCGGCGATGGATTGGCCGATTCGGGGATAACTCACAAGACTCCCAGGTGAGACGATCGGGGGTCGTCTCACGGCGGGGAGGCAGCTTCGCCTCGCTGTGACGTCTATGCGGGGTTCTCGATTGAGGACACGGCTTCGCGGCGGCGGGCCAGGAGGCTGTTGACGACGGCGCCGACGAGTAGGCCCATCGCCAGCAGGTACAGCCAGAACAGCAGGCTCAACACCCCGCCCAGCAGGCCGAACACGGTGTTCATGCCGCTGGAGGCCAGATCCAGGTAGAGCCGGAAACCTGTCGAGACCACCAGCCACCACGCCGTGGCAACCGCGGCGCCCGGCAGTTCGAATCGCAGCAACGACTGGCGGCGCGGCGCGAAGTGGTAGACGCACGCCGCCCACACGACCACGACCACGGCCACGAGCGGCCAGCGGAGCCACACCCACGCCGTGGCGAATCCCGACCCCCGCCCGACTCGGGCGGCCACCTCCTGCCCACTCCCCAGCAACGGTCCCACCACCACCATGACCGCCACCAGGGCTGCCACGACCAACGTCACGACGGTGATGCTGAAGCCGACGATGCGGGTCGACAGCCAGCGACGGCGGTAGTCGTGGCCGTAGGTCACGTCCAGAGCGCGCACCACGGCGATGAAGCCGCGGGACGAGGCGTACAGGGTGAGCGCGGCGCCCAGCGTGATGACGCCGGCGTTCGACCGCGTGAACAGGTCGGTGACGGTACCGAGCAGCGTGCTGTCGGCGCCGAAAGTCTCGACGACCCGGTCCAGCACCCATCCCTCGATGTCGGCGGCGGCACCTGCGCCGATGACCGCGTCGAGCGAGCCGAGGGTGCCGGCGAACACGATGACCGCGGGGAACAGGCCCAGGAGGGCGTAGAACGCGATCTCGGCGGACAGGCCCGGCAGCCGGACCCGGAGCCAGTGCTGCCGGAACTCTTCGACGAGGTTGAGGATCTGCCGCCGGAGCGGTCGCAACCGGGACAGGTCGGGGCGGATCATGTGCCGAAGCGATCCACGCTTCGCCGCCGCGTCAGGCGCACGTCGCAACCGGGACAGGTCGGGGCGGATCATGTGCCGCTGATGCTACGCGCACCCCCGGCGCACCCCCGGCGTACCCCCGGCGGCGGCCCGGTCCGCGTCGAGGGCACCGACACCGCGCGCCCGGCGGGCGGATCAACGCAGCGTGATGACCGTGAGGCCGTCGCCGACGGGCAGCATCGCCACCTGCGAACGGGTATCGCCCGCGGCGTGGGCGTTGAAGGCGCGCAGGGCTTCGGTGGTGTCGTCGTCCCGCTCGGGGTTGGCCACGCCGCCGCCCCAGAGCACGTTGTCCACCAGGATGATCCCCTGGGGCGACAGTCGAGATAGCAGTTCCTCGTAGTAGTCGATGTAGTTGGCCTTGTCGGCGTCGATGAAGGCGAACCCCACCTCGGGGCGGGGCGGCAGGGCTCGCAGCGTCTCCAGCGCCGGGGCGATGCGCAGATCGATGCGGTCGGCCACGCCGGCGCGCTCCCAGTACGACAGGGCGATGGCGGTCCACTCCACCGAGACGTCGCAGCACAGCAGCCGCCCGCCCGGCGGCAGTCCCCTGGCCACCGCCAGTGCCGAGTAGCCGGTGAAGGTGCCGACCTCCACCGCCAACTGCGGGCGCAGCAGCCGCACCAGCATCGTCATGAACGAACCCTGCACGGCGCCGATCTGCATCCGGCCCGCGTCGCCGAGCGTCCCGGTGACGGCGATGAGGTCCCGCTGCACCTCATCGGGAGGGCTCGAGTGGGCGTCCATGTAGGCGAGCAGAGCCTCGTCGAGATGGGTGATCTGCGAACTCATCGAGTGCCGATCCTACGAGACGCCGCCACGCGGGGGTTCGCCGGCGCGGCGCGGCCGCAACGGTACGAATGCGCTGGTGCGTCGCAGGTAGTCGGCGTAGCCGGGGCGGCGATCGGCGATGGTGCTCTCCAGCATCCGCACCCCCGAGACCCGTACCAGCAGGACCGACATCACTACCGGGCCGGCGATAGTCCAGGCCCCGCCGCCCGCAGCGGCCACCAGGTAGATGCCCCACCAGACGCAGAAGTCGCCGAAGTAGTTGGGGTGGCGGGTGTACCGCCAGAGCCCGCGGTCCAGGACAGCGGAGCGGTTCGCGGGATCGGACTTGAAGCGCCGGAGTTGCTCGTCGCCGACCGTCTCGAAGGTCAGCCCCACGGCCCAGACCGCGCAGCCCAGCCAGTCCAGCGGCCCCAGCGCCGGCTGGGTGCCCGAAGCGCCGGCGACCGCCTGCACCGGCAGCGACACCACGACGATCACAGCGGCCTGCAGACCGAATACCACCACCAGGCTCCACCAGGTGAAGGTCCGGCGGGAGCGCCGCCGCCGCATCGCCGCGTAGCGGTAGTCCTCGGGCTCGCCCCACTTGCGGGCCGCCAGATGGATGCCGAGACGCAGTCCCCAGACGGTCACCATCGCCAGCAGGAGCCAGGCGCGGGCGGTCGCCGTCTCCGGTTCGCCCGCGAGCAGGACCGCCCATCCGGCCGCCACGTACGTGATCCCCCAGAGCGGGTCGACGATCGAGACGTCCCGGAGCCGGAGGCTCGCCAGCCAGCCCGCTCCCATGATCACCGCTGCGGCTGCTGCGGTGACACCGAGTGCGTGCACGGCCCCGACGATACGGCCGCCACGGCGAGAGTCTCGTCCGGCAAGTCCCGGGGCCGCTTCGAGGGCGCCACTGAGCAGTGCCGCATGTCCCCGTCAGTCGTTCCCACACAGCCGGACTCCACTGTTCAGCTATTCGATTTGAACGGGCCCGGGATTCGAACGTGCGCGGGTAGGTGACGGCCCCCGACGGTCTTCCATTGTCGGTTTTCGTTGGAGGCCCGCCCGGCAGTTCAAACCACTACGACACCCGAGCACCAAGGATCCTGTTCGGGGCCTATCCGCGCACGTTCTAAGCCTGGATCCACCGAGGGTGTGGGGGTGTGAAATGCGGGGAGGTGTCGTCCTGATAGTGGAGGGATGCTCGGCCCTTGCCCGGGAGCTGCTTCTCGTTTCGGGCCGGTTGTCGGTGTGGCCTGCGGCTGCTCGGGAGCTGCTTTTCGTTTCGGGCCGGTTGTCGGTGTGGCCTGCGGCTGCTCGGG
>JAPONU010000623.1 GCA_026713745.1 bacterium | reverse complement strand
TCGGCGCAGAAGTCGCCGGTCCCACACGCCAGGTCGGCCACCAGCGAGCCGGCCTCCAGACCGAGGAGCCGCACACTCCGGCGGCGCCAGCGGCGGTCCAGCCCGAAGGTCAGCAGGCGATTCAGGAGGTCGTAGCGGCGCGCCACCCGGTCGAACATGCGCTCGATGGCCCGCTCGCGGCCGGTGCCGAACAGTTCGTTGTCTGCGGCGCGCTCCGAGCGCCCGGAACTCATCGCCGACCTCGGATCCCTGCTGGGGGCGTGCCGGTGGGATCAACCGCACGCTGCCGGACCTCGCTGCCGGCGGAGGCCAACACGACGGGTGCGATTCTCGGTGGCACCGGCGCTCAGCGGAACCAGACGCGGCTGTACTCGCGGCTCATGGGGTGCAGGAGCAGGGCCAGCAGGGCGATCGCCAGTAGCAGGCCGATGAGATACCACGCGGAGAAGCCGCCCGAGACGCTGTAGATCGTCAGCAGGACATCGACGGCGGCGAAGAGCAGCCCCAGGCGGTAGCCGTACTTGCGCTCGCGGACCATCCCTTGTGCCGCAGCGAGGGCGATCAGCCCGCTACCCAAGTTGACGAGTCCCCAGAGGCTCCCGATGTTGATGAGCCCACCGAGGACGTTGAAGAACGCCGTGATGTGGAGGAGCAGGACCGCGATCTGGAGCGTCTGGGGCAGGGAAGGGTTGGTCCAGCGGAATCGTCTCATGTCCGTAGTCTGCTCCGTCGCCGCTGTGATGCGCTCCGGAGTGGCGCGACGATCGCGGCATCGGTGCCGGGGGCCTCAGACGACGGCCGCATACGCCCTGTTGATGTGATGGCGGCGGAAGCCCAGGCGGCGGTAGACGGCATTGGCCGCACCGTTGTCGGACTCCACGTAGAGCATCGCCGTCTTCGGACCTCGGCTGTGGAGGTAGTCCAGGCCGGCGAGAGTGAGCGGGACGCCGATGCCCTGTCCCTGGAAGTCGGGGTCCACGCAGATGACGTAGATCTCGCCCATGGCGACATCGTCGGGCGGTGCGTTGCCACCCGGGTGGAGCTTCGTCCAGCAGAAGCCGGCAAGTCGCCCGTCACGTTCGTGGAGGAGGAAGCCGGCAGGGTCGTACCAGGGCTCGGCTTGGCGCGCCCGCAGGTCCGCAGAGCTCATGGCACCCTGCTCGGGGTGCCAGCTGAACGCCCGCCGGTTCACCTCCAACACCGCCTCCGCGTCGCCTGGTTCGACGGGGCGCACGGTCAGATCCGGGGGCGTCGCCGGCAAGGGCGCACGCAGCTGCCAGAGGTCGCGGTAGGCGCTGAACCCGAACTGCGCTGCCAGATCGTCATCGGAGGCCCCCACGTGGCCGATCCAGAGCCTGCAGGGGCCGCCGCCGCCGGTCCGCACGGTCGCCACCGCCGCTGCCAACCGATCCTGCAGCTCGCCGGCGCCCAGGGTGAGCCGGTCGATCGCCGGCACCTCGATCGTCCAGGTCACCTCACCATCGTCCGGGCCGGAGATCTCAAGCGCCACCGGAGCGGAGACTACCCGCACCCCTCACAGGAGCGGGGCTGACGGGGCGACGCCAACGGGGCCGGCGCTAGGGTCGGTGAACCGGACAGGATCTCGGCTGGACGAAGTCTCGACATCTGAGGATGCACGATGGCAACCGCGGAATGAGCGACGGCGACTGATGCCGGCACCTGTCATCAGCCGCAGGCGCTTCCTCCGTCTGCTTTCTCTCGGGGGTGCCGCCGTCTTCGCAGCATGCACGCGCCTGCGGCGCGGTGCCGGGCCGACCGGGAATGGCCGACCCGGCGGCACGGGTCTCTCCGGGTCGGGAGCGACGGGCCCCGCCGCTGCAGGCGAGTCCGGAGGACCCTCTACTCAACCCTCACCCTTCTTCAAGGACCCGGCACCGTTCATCCGCCACCCCGGCGGGGTCCTCGAGTCGCGCCTCGAACTCCAGCGCGGCCTCATCACGCCGAACCGGCTGTTCTTCGTGCGCAACAACTCCGATCGCAGAACAGCCATCGACGCAGCGACCTGGCGCCTGTCCGTCGAGGGAAACGCCCTCGCTCACCCGCTGGAACTCTCCTACGACGACATTCGCAGCATGCCGAGCCGCAGTCTCGTGTGCTACCTGGAGTGTGCGGGCAATCACCGGTCCATGTTCGAAGTCCTCAACGGCCGGCCCACGAAGGGGACACAGTGGGGGACCGGAGCCATCGGGAACGCGGAATGGACGGGCGTGGCGCTCAAGGACGTGCTCATGGCGACCGGCATCCAGCCGAGCGCTGTCAGCGTGCTCCTGGTCGGACTCGACACTGAAGCACCCGAAGGTGGATTCCGTCGTGCCCTTCCCACCCAGAAGGCCGTGCATCCCGACACTCTGCTCGCCTACGGGATGAATGGCGAGGAACTGCCGGAAGATCACGGTTTCCCGCTTCGCGCCGTCGTGCCGGGCTGGGTGGGCAGCAGCAGCATCAAGTGGCTCGGCCACATCGTCGTGTCCTCCGAGCAGGTATGGACACGCAACAACACCACGTCCTACGTGCTCATCGGCGAGGACTACGCCCGCGAGGGCCGAGCGGACGGGCAGGTGGTCAGCACCGGGGTGATCAACAGCGCGCTGGCGCTGGGGTGGCCGGCGGAATTGCCGGTCGGTTCGCATCGCCTCGGCGGCTATGCCCACTCGCCCGAGGGCCGCGTCAGGGGCGTCGAGTGGAGTCCCGACTCGGGCGCCACGTGGTTCGACGCGGACCTCCAAGCGCCCCCGTCCCGGTACTCGTGGACGATGTTCTCCTTCACCTGGGAGGCAGATCGCGGCGAGCACACTCTCATGACCCGCGCCACCGACGAGGCCGGCAACACGCAACCGGACATGGTGCCGTTCAACGCCAAGGGCTACCTCTTCAACCAGCCGCTGCCGCATCCGGT
>JAPONU010000622.1 GCA_026713745.1 bacterium | reverse complement strand
TTGGGCGTCTTCGTCGTCGGCGGGTGGCGGCGACTGCCGCAGGTAGCCCTCGATGTAGGACAAGCGCTCTCGAACCTCTCCGAGGCTGCCGGACAGCTCCGAGTGGTTCTTCTCGATGAGGTCCCGGTTCTCCCGGATGAGGTCTCTGGTTTCCCGGTTCGATTTGTCGATGAGGTCCCGGTTCTCCCGGTTCGATTTGTCGATGAGCTCGTGCATCAGGTTGCGGGTCTTGACGCTGTCGGCGTGCTGGTAGCGCATCATCGCGAACATGACCGCGCGCGTCCTGAACCGCCCCGCGGCGTACGCTGGTGGGATGACGGCTGTTGCGCCTGCTAGTGCGCCGACTCGGGAGGACGCCGAGCGCGCCGCTGAGGTGTTGATGAGCGCCGGCGTTGCCGCGGTGTTGCTGTTTGGGTCGGTGGCCGCCGACATCAGCGCTCCAACGTGAAAACCGACCGCGTTGACGCCCTGCTGGTTGCCCGCATCGGCGCCCGCGATGACGACCTGCTGCCAGCGCGGAGCGACGGGCATCTCGATGATCTGCGATGCCTCGTCGGCTACTGCCGTGAACTGGTCCAATCCCGCACCGGCCACGTCAACCGCTTCCACGGCGACCTCGAGAATATCTGCTGCGGCTAGCGCCGGACCATCAGCGCCATCACCTCTGACAATGCCCTCACACGCGTGATGCGACTGCTCTCGGGCGACGCCGGCGCCCGCGGCAACGTCGCCCGCGCCGCGTCCGGCACATCCGCGAACTGAACCGCCAGATCGCCGAACTCACATCACAGATCAGCGCCCTGATCGCCGACACCGGACGGCCCTTACTGAATCGCCAACCCCAAACACCACCCCACCAGCGCCCAAACCCGAAACCAAACACCCCACCAAGCCCCAAAACCCCGCCCAAAGACCCCACAAACAAACCAGCCACCCCCCAAACCATTCTCATGAACAATCAGGGCTGGGCGCCACCGGCGGATGGCGCGTTAGCCCAGGCCTTCGAACTCCACCGCTGGACGGTACCGGGGAAGCCCGACATGGTTCTCGGCTGCGAGTTGAATCTGCGCTCCGACGCCGATCAGGAATGCGTTGAACGGGATTGAGCCGATACCGTCGTCGCTGTGTGCGGGCGGGACTAGTTCGGCATCGGGTGCCACGAGGTAGCAGCGGCCGCTGAATTCTCCTTGCGATTCCGCCAGTGCGCGGAGCCCGGCTCGGGAATGTCGCGCCGAGGCGGCGATTTCAAACGCGACAGGGTCGTTCCGGTCGCCGTAGACGAGGTCCACCTCGTGGTTGCCTCTCCGCCAGTAGTAGACCCTCGAAGAGGTGGTCTCGCCGAGTGCGCGTAGCGTGCTCGCCGCAAGGTTCTCGAGGAGTTGGCCGTACTCGCCGGCGCGGGAGAGCGGGGTCGTCGCCCGCGATAACACCGCGTTGCGGACGGCGGTGTCCCAGAAGTACACCTTCTGTCCGCGTCGCTGCACGGCGTGCTCGTTCTCGGAGTAGTTCGGGAGTGCGAAGGTGAGATAGGAGTTCGCGAGCAATGCGCTGTAGCGCCGGATCGTCGGTTGGGACACCCCGAGGTTCCGGGAGATCTTCTCCGGCGACATGACGCCGGTCACCTGGTCCGCGAGAACGTGAAGCAGGTCCCTGAGCCGCGCGGGGTTCTCCACGTCGGCTGACTCTTGGATGTCGCGGAAGATCACCCGATCCACGACATCGCTTTGGAGTCTGTCCTGAGCGCGGCGCACGTTGTCGGCGAACACATCGCCCCGATGGACCAGATCCGGCGGCGCAACCGGCGCGGCTGCCGGCGCGTCGAGTTCTGCTCGTGTCTGCAGCAGTAGGTCCGGCCAGCCGCCGATCAGCATCAGGATGTCCCTGGCCTCATCGAGTTCGCGGCTCGCATAGGCCGCCGGGGCCAACGTCTCGATCGTCTCGCCGAATCGTTCGGTTGCTGTTGCGCCCGCCGGCGATGTGTCCTGTGAAGCCAGTGGGCAGAGTTCGATGAACTCTGAGAAGGAGCAGGGCAGGAGGGACTGCTCGTCCCACCGGCCGATCCCGGATTCCATGCGCGCTCCCCGGAGCTTGTCGATCGAGCTCGCCGTGGCGAGTATCTCGATGGGCCAGGAGTCGTCGTAGAACGTCTTGAGCCACAAGGCCCACTGCTCGGCGCGGGCGACCTCGTCGATCATCACGTAGGTCGGGCGTTCCGGCGCGGCGCCGCTCGCCGCGATGACGTGTTCCATCACGGCTCTCAGGTTGTGCCGCTTGACATCCGGGACGTCCATCTGGAGCCACCAGATCCGTCTCGGCTCGACCCCGTGTGCGAGGAGGCGCCGCACTGTCTGTCGGAGTACGGTGGATTTCCCGACGCGCCGCGGCCCTTGTATCACCTGGTACCTGCGCAGCCCCTCCCCGAGGAGGCGGCGCCACAGGAGTTGCGCCAGGCGCCGCTCGACGGGCGGCACACGGTCTCGGCCGATCTCCCCGGTCTCATGCCACGGATTGAGGCCGCTGAGTGCGTACCTGAATGAGTCGTCATCGATCAGCCGGACCATCAGAGCCTTTCGTTAGTCGCATCATTAGCGTATCTTATAGACTTGCGCTATATGCGCCTCAGACGTCGCGACCGCTGTTGCACTTGCCTTAGGGCGTTGGCCATGATCGTGGCCGTGGGGTTGGCGGACCCGCCGGTCACGAACACGCCGCCGTCAATCACGTAGCGGCTGCGCAAGCTGCGGGGCAGGACGCTGGAGCAACTCGCGACCCAGGCCGGTGTGAGCGCCGGGCTGCTCTCGCAAGTGGAACGCGGCCAGGGCAACCCTTCCTTCAACACGCTCGTGCAGGTGGCCCACGCCTTGGGCATTCCGGTGGCCCGGCTGATGACCGGTGAGCAACTCTCGTCGCCGGTCGTGCGGCGCACGGAACGGCGGCGCCTGAACCTGGGCGCCAACGACCGTCTGGTCCTCATGGAGTTGCTCACATCGCGCCTCGACAGCGCGCTGGAGGCCATCCGCATCGTGGCCGAACCGGGCTACTCCACCGAGGACACCCCCTTCGTACACGACGGCGAGGAGTTCGGCATAGTGCTGGAGGGCACTCACGCCGTGAATGTCGGCGGCGCCCACTACGCGCTGCAGGCAGGCGACTCGATCTCCTACAGCTCCACCATCCCCCACTGGTACGAGAACCCCGGCGACGTCACGTCGGTGTCGCTGTGGGTCGTGACCCCGCCCAGCTTCTGACCGATGGAGGCCACCGTCACCCGACCGACCGCCGACGCCCCCGTCGTGGCCCGCAGCGATGTGGTGGTTGTCGGCGGGGGTCCAGCGGGGCTGGCCGCAGCCGTCGCGGCCGCCCGCAACGGGGCGAGCGTCACCCTGCTGGAGCGCTACGCCTACCTCGGAGGTCTGGCAGCGGGGGGCATGGTGCTGGTGCTCGACGACTTCGCCGACGGGGCGACCGAGATCACCGTCCGCGGCATCGCCCAGGAGATGGTGGAGCGCCTCGGCCTCGGGTACGAGCGCCTCGCCGACCTGAATCCCGGCATCGTCTACGCCCAGGGCACGGGTTTCGGCACCGAAGGGGTCTACGTCCCGGAGGCATCTCTCGGGTTCGGAACATCCACCCCGAACACCCATAACACCTTGACTCACGAACGGGTTGTCCCCAGCGCGGCCGCAATGGGCATCTGCTAACGTCCCACGCCGACATGAGCAATTCTTCATCTCAGAACGTCCCCCACGAAGAGGAAGAGGTCCCCGTGCGCCACACCTCGCGAACAACAC
>JAPONU010000621.1 GCA_026713745.1 bacterium | reverse complement strand
GTGCAGGCCAGCGGCCCCTTGTCGTTGATGAGACCGTTGCCCACGAGCGTGTCGCCCTCCCGCCAGGCGGAGTAGTAGATGGGGTTGTCGGGGTCGTGCATCCAGCGCCGCTCCTCGGGACCCCAGGCCACGTCCATGTGGGCGTTGAAGATGACCGTATTGCCGCCGCCGGAGCCCCGCAGGCGGCCCACGACGTTCGCACGGTCCGGGAACATGCCCACCTGCGACGCCTCGATGCCGTTGTCGTCGAGCCATTCCCGGACGCGGTCCGACACGGGCTGCTCCTGGCCGGGCGGGCTGTCGATCTGCGCAAGCTCCAACGACAGGTCGACGAGCTCGTCGGTGTCGATGGCGGCCAGTGCCGCCTCGTAGTGCTCGGGCGTGGGCCTGCTGGGCGGCACGGTCATCGTCTACCCCCTGTCGTGTCGAGCAATATGTTGCCCCAGGCATCCACCTCGGCGCGCTGGCCGGGGTGGATCACCATCGTGGTGTCGACCGCCTCGATGACGGCGTGGCCCCCCACGGAGTTCCCGGGCACGAGCAGCTCGCGCCGGTAGATGGGCGTGGGCACGAAACCGCCGAGGGGGCGGAAGTACACCTGTCGCTCGGCGACGAGCGCGGGACTCGGATCCTCCCCGCTGAGAGCAGCGGGGCGCAACTCCGGCTTGGCCTGCCGGCCGACGCCGCGCACCACGAAAGTCCGCGCCTCGATGGCGGCGTCGGCGGCCGCGCCCGAGCCGTAGCGGCGGTTGTAGCGGCGCCGGAACTCCTCCATCGTCACCGCCAGGCTCTCGGCGCCCAGCGGCCCGTCCGGGACGGGCACGCGCACCTCGTGGACCTGGCCCCGATAGCGCATCTCCACCTCGCGGTTGGTGGTGATGTCCTCCGGTGCCACACCGTTGGCCCGCAACTCCTCGACGGCACCGGCGGCCAGCGCCACATAGATCTCCTCCAGCCGCTCGGGGTCGAAGGGCGCCACCATCGGATCGCTCGCCTGCACGACGGCGACGGGGTCGGAGGCGGCGATGCCGAACGCGCTGAACACCGCGGAGTTGGTTGGCACCACCGTGAGCCGCGTGCCGACATCGGCGGCGTAGGCGCCGACGTGCAGCGGCCCGGCGCCGCCGAAGGCGAACAGGGCGAACTCCCGGGGGTCGTAGCCCCGCCCGATCGTGCTCGTCCGCACAAGGTCGGCCATACGCGCATCGAGGATGTCCACGATGGCCATGGCCGCCTCGGTGACCGGGAGTCCGGCCGGCTCGGCGACGTGGGCCCGGATGGCGTCGTCGGCGAGGTCGGTGTGCAGCCGGCGCTCACCGCCCAGGAAATAGCCAGGGTCGAGCCGCCCCAACACCAGGTTGGCGTCGGTCACCGTCGGCAGCGTCCCGCCGGTCCCGTAGCACGCCGGCCCCGGCACCGCGCCGGCACTCTGGGGTCCCACCTTGATCAGCCCGGTCCCGGGCTCGATCCAGGCCAGGCTCCCGCCGCCGGCGCCGATCGAGGTGACATCGATGACCGGGAGCACGGTGTGGTACTTGTCGAACACCGGCGTGCCCACCACCAGGGGCTCCCCGTCGACGACGAGGCCCACGTCGAAGCTCGTGCCTCCCACGTCGGTTGTGACGATGTTGTCCGCGCCGATCAGCTGGCCGAGTGCGGCGGCACCGAACACCCCGCCCGTGGGGCCCGAGCCCAGCAGGGCCACGGCGCGTCCCTTGCTCGCCTCGGCGCTGCTCACACCGCCGATGGACTGCATGATGACGGGATCGCCCGCGAGACCACCGTCGGCGAGGCGTTCCTGCAGCTTCGAGATGTAGGCGTGGGTGGTACCGCTGAGGTATCCGTTGAGCACGGTGGTGGCACAGCGCTCGTACTCCTTGAT
>JAPONU010000620.1 GCA_026713745.1 bacterium | reverse complement strand
TCAGGACCTGGAGCCATCTGGTCGGCCAGCGCCGGCGGCCGTCGGAGTACGAGATCGTTTCGGTGGGCCTGCTCTGGCATGCCCGGGGAGAGACGGTGCCCTTCGAGGTCGAGGGTGCCAGCTTCATGAACGACTGGGTGACGCGCTACCGAGACAACAGCGCGGTCAGCCATGACGATTGGGACTCGTTCCGCGATCCCGATGAGATCGTGTACCGCACCTACAACATCCTCCAGGACGGCCAGGAGTCCTACGTCGACGGGCTGCTGGACCAGTACGACAGCGAAGGGCACGACGAGGGACTCCCGAGTGCCTGGCTCGACGTGCTCGAAGCGCTGTACACCCCGGGCCGGTACCTCGTCCACACCAGCCAGATGGCCTCGGCCTATCTCGTGCACATGGCACCCGCCAGCACGATCTGCAACTGCGCCGCCTTCCAAGCCGCTGATGCGCTTCGCTGGGTGTCCCGGATCGCCTACCGGACTGCGTCGCTGGCCAAGGCGCACCCGGACCGGTCCTTCGGCGACAGCGAGCGGGCCACGTGGGAGAACGCCCCGGCTTGGCAGGGGTACCGGGAGTTGATGGAGAGAGCCCTCGTTGCATACGACTGGGCAGAGGCCTTCGTCGCTCTGAACCTCGTGGCGCTACCGGCGATCTCCGAAGGCTTCCATCGGGCGATGGCGCTGAGCGCGAGGCGCAACGACGACACGTTGCTGGCTTTCCTGGCCGAGGCGGCTCTGCGAGACGCCGATAGGTCACGGCGGTGGTCACAGGCTCTCGTCGGTCACATGCTCGAGACGGAGTCGAACCGTGCGCAGATCCAGCAGTGGCTGGATGCCTGGGCGCCCTACGGCACGACCGCCATCGAGGCGTTCGCCGGGGAACTCCCCGACGTACCCGACAGTGCCGCAGCCGGCTCCGGGGCGCTGCGGGGGTTCCACAGAAGTGCCGGTCTCGCGACGAGTGATGGCTAGGAGACTGCTGAGTCACGTCGATCCCGATCTGAACCCCGCTACTCCGCCTTGAACGTTGCTATTCCGTCATTCCGGCGGAGGCCGGAATCCACTGCCCAGCCGGCAGGAGTCGGCGACGGCACCCAGCGGATCCGCGTCGGGCGGATCCACCTCAGCCCGTCCCCGGCCAGCACCACGGAACCTGCCTGATGGCGTTCGCCCGTGTCTGTAACCTCGATGACCTGTGGGAAGGCGACATGGGTGTCTTCGAAGTGGACGGTACCGAGGTGCTCGTGGCACATCTTGACGGTGGCATCGTGCGCGCCACTCAGGCCTACTGCCCCCACCAGAGGGTGGCGCTCGTGGAGGGTGACCTCTACAAGAACACCTTGATATGCAGCCAGCATCTTTGGGAGTTCGATCTCGTGACCTGCCAGGGCATCAACCCCGACCACGCCGAACTCGCCAACTATCCCACCGAGATCAGGGGCGAAGAGGTGTTCGTCGATCCCGAGGGCGACTCGCCCAAGACCGCGAGACCATAGGAAGGACTGAGGAACGACATGGTTGCAATCAACTGTGACATGGGGGAGGCGTACGGCATCTACCGCTGCGGCGATGACGAGGCCATCATGCCGTACCTGGACATGGCCAACGTGGCGTGCGGCTTCCATGCCTCCGACCCCAGCGTCATGCACAAGACCGTGCGACTCGCCAAACGGCACGGGGTCACCGTCGGGGCGCACCCCTCCTACCCGGACCTGCAGGGCTTCGGTCGCCGGGCCATGTCGATGGAGCCCGAGGAGTTGACGGCCGCGGTGATCTACCAGGCCGGCGCCCTCGGCGGCTTCCTGGCAGCCGAGGGCATGCGACTGGGATACATCAAGGCCCACGGAGCCCTCTACGGCCAGGCGTCCCGCGACCCGGACGTGGCCGCCGCGGTCGCCGCGGCCGCCGATGCGCTCGACGTGGCCCTGATGGGCATGGCGAACACCACCCACGAGGAGGTCTGGGGCGACCGCCCGCAGGGCTTCTACGCCGAGTACTACACCGACCTGGACTACACC
>JAPONU010000619.1 GCA_026713745.1 bacterium | reverse complement strand
GCCCGCAGGTCGCCGGCGCCTACCTCACCGAACTCGCCGACGACCTCACCGACACCGACAACCCACCCGAGCTGCGCCGCCTGGGCCGCACCCTCGCCCGCTGGCACACCCACATCGTCGACTGGGACCGCGCCCACGTCTCGAACGGCCCCACCGAAGCGATCAACAACCTCATAAAACGCGTCAAACGCGTCGCCTTCGGATTCCGCCGCTTCGCCCACTACCGCATCCGGGCGCTGCTCTACGCCGGCAGACCCAACTGGGCGCTCCTCGCCACCGTCACTCCCCGCTAATTTCCGAAGCGCCACTTTTCGGACTGGCGCGGGAGTGAGTCTGCACTGACGGCCAGCGACGGGACTGGCGATCTGGGAGATTGCGCGGCCATCCTGTCGGTTGTCGAGGTCGCGCAGGAATGGACCCGCGCCGCGGGCGGTCGGTGGATCGGCATGGGTGTGCGGCGTCAGTAGTAGTCGCGCCGCGCGAGGCCGGCGATTATCCTGAGGCAGCGTGCGAACTTTGCCAACAGGTCGGCGTCGGAGTCCCTCGTCGGGCTGTCGGAGTCGCTCGCTGGGCCTTCGTCCGGTCTCGGGGAATTCTGGCTGCAGTAGCGGAAATGGAACGCTCGGTTGCGGGCAGCGTTCGCTTCCTTCAGGCGCCTTCTGAACTCTGTCCGATCAATTCGTTGCCAGAGTCCGCCGTCGGGCAGGAGTTCCCAAGCAGCGTCGTCATCGAAGAGGCGGCCACAGTCCCCAAACGACCACGACCTGGGATCGCGCGGATCGGCCGCGGGGACGGCATTGGTGCTCTCGCCGGAATCTCCGTGACACAACGCGCGGTCGATCGCCTCGTCGCTGACGCTACTTAGCGCCGTGAGGAGGTGCCGTTCGATCTCGCCGACGGCCAGGAAGGCCGTGGCGCACCGGGTTACGTCCGACGCGGTGACGATCCCGCACGGCTTCATTTCGTCGTCGTGGGTCAGGACGAAGTCATGCCAAAAGACCAGGTCAAGTATCTCAATGACTGGGGTGTCCAACGGGAAGGTCCTCCCGCCGGGCAGGGGCTCGAGCGCGTCGCCCGCGGTCCCGTGAGAACTCGGATCGTCGGGTATTCTGCCGGAACGGTTGCCGTGGCAGGCCAGCGACCGCCACGTCACGACGCCGGCGACTGTGTGCATATCCTTCAGGACAGGGACTTGGGAGATTCCCTCGACGACCATGATCGTCAGGGCACGTTTCACCGAATCGCTCTTCCGCACGGTTCTGAATTCTTCTCCGCGGAGTCTGGATGTCGGGAGGTCGGCGAGGGTGTAGGCCGGGAAGTCGCGGATGCTCATGTCGGTACGTCCTCTCGCGGTGGATCGATCAGAGTAGAGGGCGGCGTCAAGCCCAACGGGGAGTCAACTCGGTTTTGTGGCGCTTCGGAAACTAGCGCGGAGTGCCAGTGGCGAGGGGCGCCCTGACCATGTTTTGCTTTCTTTGCGAAATGGCAGTACTGCCTCGTTTGCAGCTTTTGCAGAATGGTCAGTACGAGCGGTAGGCTGAGCGCTGGGACCGGGTGAGGTCGGGGAGGCGACAGTGGCGATCGTGCGGCACCCCAACCCGTTCCACCCGACCTTCGGTCGTCCGCCACACACCCTCGCGGGTCGCGACGAGGCCATGCGGCGCTGCCGCGCCGCCATGTCGGCGGGCCCCGACCATCCGGACTACTCCATGCTGCTCAAGGGCCCCCGAGGCTCTGGCAAGACCGTCCTGCTCGCAGCGATGCGGCACGTGGCCGAGCAGAACGGCCTGACCACCGTCAGGATCACGGCCAAGCCCGAGACAACCTTCGCCGACGCTCTCATCGAGCAGATGACATCCGCCTCCGACGCCGAGCGTCGCCGTGTCTCCTCGGCACAGGTCAGCGTCTTC
>JAPONU010000618.1 GCA_026713745.1 bacterium | reverse complement strand
GCCCGCTGCATCCATCCGAAGCGACGCGTTACAACGCCCCGGAGACGATCCGGACTGCTGGCAGCGGGGCTCCGGCCGACGACGAAGGTGTCATCGACGCCGATCGCGAGGAGGGGTCACGAGTGCCCGGAGCGCTCGAAGCTCCCGAGCCGGCGATCGCTCACGCCGGCGACTCCGACGAACACGGCGAACCCGGGGAATCCGGCGAGCCTTGGTCGGGCTTCGCCGGCGACGGACCGGCCGAGGACGGTCCACCCACCGTCGCCGCCGAGGACGGGTCGAGCGACGAACCTGCCATCGCTGAGACCGAGACGGCCGATGCTTCCGCCGCCGTCGCCGACGTCGGGGAACCGCCGACACGTGCTGCCGACCCGGTGGCTGCGGCCGCCGCGGCCGATGTGTACGGCCTCGCCGTGGTGCTGGCCGAGGCCGCGGCGGGCCAACCCGTGGCGCCTGCGGGCATCAGCCAACTCGGCCGCTCGGTGCTTCCAGCGGGTGCGGGGACGGCGACGGCCAGGAACCTGGCACGGCTGGCGCCGCTGCTGGCGCAGGCGTCGGCCACGAGGCCCGAGAATCGACTCGAACCCGACGAGTTCGCGCTGGCGCTGCGGGCCACCGCCGAGCTGTTCCCGCCGCCCACGCGACTCGAGGAGTCGTTCCGGCGTGCCGAGGAGTTCGCGGCGGAGCCGGCCGCGCCGGAGCCTGACGAGGCCGACGCGGCGGTGCAGCCCCGCCGCGATCGGAGCGGCCTGCTTCGCATGGTGGCCACGGCCGCGGTGATCATCGCCGGAGCACTGCTGGTGATTCTCAGCGTGCCCGGCGACGACACGCCCGCACACGTCGTCCCCGGCGTGGTCGGGATGGACTGGGTCGAGGCATCCGAGAGCCTCACGGACTCGGGCTGGGAGGTGCGCCGGCTGGAGGTACGCGTCCCGGGCGCGGCGCCCGGCGAGGTTGTCGGGCAGCTTCCCGAACCCGGCGGGCTGCTCGACGAGGGCCAGGTGGTGAAGGTGCAGGTGACCCTCGGGGAACCGCTGGTCGTGATCCCTGCCGACGTCGTGGGCATGACGGTTGACGAGGCCGGTCTACGACTCTCCGCCATCGGTCTCAGCATCGGCAACCTGCAGATGCGGGTGGATCCTTCCGTGCCCGAGGGTTCGGTGATTGCGGTCGCCGAGATGCTTTCCGAATTGCCCAGCGGTTCGAGCGTCGATCTGGTGGTCGCCGTCGGCGGGTAGCTTCCGACCCATGGCTGAGCGGATCTCCCGCGACGACGTGGCGCATGTGGCGTGGCTTGCCCGCCTGCATCTAAGCGCCGAGGACCTTGATCGGTTCACCGCGCAGCTCGGCGACGTGCTGGACCACGCCGCCGACGTGGAGGCTCTGAACCTCGACGGCGTCCCCGCCACCTCGCACGCCTACCCGCTGGGCAACGTGCTGCGCGACGACATCCCCGAGCCGTGCCTGGATCGCGACGAGGTGCTGGCGCAGGCCCCCGAGACCGAGGCGGGACAGTTCCGCGTGCCCCCGGTGCGGGGCGAGGCCCCATGACCGCCGGCGGGCCGGCAACCACCATCGCCGCGGCCGTGCGCGCCGGTGAGCGTTCCGCCACCAGCGCGGTGGAGGAATCACTCGCCGCCGTCGCCTCCGGTGGTGACCTCGGCGCCTTCAACACCGTGACCGCCGAGGCGGCGCTGACCCGAGCCGCGGCCATCGACAGCGCGTTGGCGGCCGGGGAGGACCCCGGTCCGCTGGCCGGCGTGCCAGTGGCGCTGAAGGACAACATCTGCACCCGCGGGGTGCCGACCACTTGCTCCTCCCGCATCCTCGAAGGTTGGGAGCCACCGTACGACGCCACCGTCGTGGACCTCCTGAACGCCGCCGGGGCCGTCGT
>JAPONU010000617.1 GCA_026713745.1 bacterium | reverse complement strand
GTAGAGACGCTTGTGGCGCCGGACGATCTTGTTGTAGCGACGGTGGCGGACCTGCTCGGTGACGACCACGACCGCGGTCCGGTCCATGGACGCCGACGCCACAACCCCCTCACGGGTCTTGCGGCGGTTGCGCTCGGTGGTCCGGGACCCCTCGGCAGCGCTCACGGGCGCGGCCGACGGCTCCGGTGCGGAATCGGTCGTCGGTGCTTGCTCAGCCATCGCGGCGGCGCCTCCTCTTGAACACCCGTGCGCGCTCCTCTGGGGATGCCTCGCCATCGGTGGACTCCTCGACCTCGCCGGAGTGGCGGGCAATGACCGCCTCGGCGGCGTCGATCTCCCGGGCGCGAAGCTCGGTCAGGATGCGCGCCACCTGCCTGCGGGAGTGAGACAGCAGGTTCATGTTGTCGAGTTGCCCGGTCACGTGCTGGAAGCGCAGGTTCGTGGTCTCGTCCTTCGCCTCGTCCAGCATGCCGAGCAGTTCGACGTCGCTCAGTCCGGTCAGCGACTTGGATCGGGTCATGACTACACCGCCTGGTGGCGGGTCACGAAGCGTGCCCGCACGGGCAGCTTCTGGATGGCTCGCTCGATCGCCTCACGAGCCACGACGGGGTCGGAGTAGGACAGCTCGAAGAGCACTCGACCGGGACGCACCACTGCCACCCAACGCTCGGGGTTGCCCTTGCCGGACCCCATCCTGGTCTCCGCCGGCTTCTGGGTGACCGGCTTGTCGGGGAACACGTTGATCCACACCTTGCCGCCGCGCCGGACGTGGCGGGTCATGGCCACACGGGCGGCCTCGATCTGCGGGGCTGTGATCCATCCCGGCTCGAGCGCCTGGATCCCGTAGTCGCCGAAGCTGACCGTGGTTCCGCCCTTGGCAACGCCCTTCGTACGGCCGCGGTGGTGCTTACGGTGTTTGACCTTCTTGGGCATCAACATGTCAGTCAGCATCCCCGGGTCGGAAGTGGGGCGTCTCGTGCTGCTCGCGGGAGGCGCGCTCGATCTCTTCCTCCCGCTCGAGGAGGCGTTCGAACTCGGCGTCGGCCTCGGCCACCAGCGGGCGCAACTCCTCCAGCTCGGTCGGGAACTCCTTCTCCTCGGTCCCGGGGGCAGGGGGGGTCGGGGCGGGCCCTCGCCGGCGCGCCGCGGAGGAAACCACCTTGCGCGAGCGGGCGGGGCCGGCGGTCTCGCCGACCGCCATGGCCGCCTCGCGATTGATCCGCTCGTCGGTGTCGAGGCGGTAGGGCAGGATGTCGCCCTTGTAGGTCCACACCTTCACGCCGATGCGGCCATAGGTGGTATGGGCCTCCCGGAAGCCGTAGTCGATGTCGGCGCGAAGGGTGTGCAACGGCACACGGCCCTCGCGGTACCACTCGGTACGTGCCATCTCCGAGCCGCCGAGCCGGCCCGAGCACTGCACCCGGATGCCCAGGGCTCCCGCCTTCTGGGCGTTCTGGATGGCACGCTTCATGGCGCGGCGGAAAGCCACCCGCCCGGTCAATTGGTCTGCGATCCCCTGCGCGATCAGCGCCGCGTCCAACTCGGGCTGCTTGATCTCCTGCACGTTGAGCTGCACCCGCTTGTTGCCGGTGATCTTGGCGAGACCGGCCCGCAGGCGATCGGCCTCGGATCCCTTGCGGCCGATGACGATGCCGGGGCGGGCGGTGTGCACGTCGATGCGCAGCCGATCCCTCGTGCGCTCCACCTCGATGCGGCTGATGGCGGCGTGGGGCAGCTCGCCCATGAGATAGTTGCGGATCTCCCAGTCCTCGATGACGAAGTCCTGGTACTCCTGCCGGGTGGCAAACCACCGGGACTTCCAGTCGGTCGTGATCCCGAGACGGAACCCGTACGGATTGACCTTCTGACCCATCAGATCTCCTTGTCGCCGTCGGCGGAGGGCGAGGCGGCTTCGGTGTCGGCGGCCGCCTCCCGCTCCGCCGCGGAATCCTCGGCAACGACCTCCCCGTCGACGGCGTCGCCGTCGAGGTCGTCCTGCCCGGTGGCGGCACGGCTGGCCTCCACGCGGCGGCGCCGAACCTCGGCCGCGGCACCGGCCGCGACACCCCGCTCGGCACGGGCTTCACGTTCCTCCAGCGTGTAGCGCGCCAGCACGATCGTGATGTGACAGGTCCGCTTCATGATCGGAGTTGCCCGTCCCCGAGCCCGCGGCCGAAAGCGCTTGAGGGTCGGCCCCTCATCGGCGTAGCAGGACGCCACGTAGAGTTCGGTGGCCGGCAGGTTGGAGTTGTGCTCCGCATTGGCGATGGCCGAGTCCAGGCAGCGGGCGACCGCGCGGGCGATCCGGCGCTCGGAGAACTGCAGGATCTCATCGGCACGATCGCAGGACTCGCCCCTGATGAGGTCGAGGACGGCGCGCGCCTTGGAGGCCGAGCTGCGCACATAGCGCGCCGAGGCACGCGCTGCGGGAGGCGCCACGGTCGTCGCCATCAGCGCTTGGCTCCTCGCTCCTGGCCGGCGT
>JAPONU010000616.1 GCA_026713745.1 bacterium | reverse complement strand
AGCGCACCGGAACCAGGACGGCGGCAGCCCCGCCACCCACCGGCACCGCCCCTCGGTCCCCGCCAGAGCCTCGACAGGATCGGCGGCCTCGCGGCCGAATCCGAGCACCGGACTCCACCGAACCTTCCCGCCGACATCACTTCCCGCCGTTATCCGAACAGCCGGGAACCGATCGTGGGTCAACATCGAGGCCGCCACCGACGGCGGGTGGTCAGTCGCCGTACTGCCCGTAGCCGAGACCTCGCACGTGGGGTTCGGCGTGCAGCAGCTTCCGCAGCGCCGCCATCTCCGCTTCGTCCCAGCCGAGCGCGTCGCAAACCGCCGCATCCCACAGCCGGCGCACCTCGCACTCGCCGTCCCGATACTGCGGAACGACCATGTTTCGAGTGGCTTCCCAACAGTCGTCGAGCGTGCCAAGAATGTGTCGATCCTCGAGATCGGGGATGGGCAGTTTGTCGTAGACTGCAGGGTTGTAGGTCGGGAAGTCGAGAGCCTTGCCCGGGTTTCGCATCAGCAGCAGCCGGCCGGCGGTTGAGTTCAGGAATACCGACGCCGCTTTCGCCTGCGGGACGCTGAGTCCGGATACCGGCATCCAGCTGTAGCCGACGTATCGCTGCTCGGAGGCGACTGCGGTGACGCGACCTGTGCTTGTCCTCTGACCAAAGGTGACCAGCAGGTATCCCGCCTTGTCCAGTATCGGAGGCGTGCCGGTGTGAGTCCATTCCCAGTGCTCATCCGGGGTCGCCTCGATACAGAATTGGCCGTCCGCTCCTTTGCTCTTCAGCATGGGGAACGAATCGCGCGTCGGCTGTTCCAATCGGCGGTACGCCTTCATCGATTGCTTTCCCGTCGCGTGGGGCCACAGGCCGGCAGCAGCCATCGGCGTCAGCGATGGATGTTCTGCGAAGCGGGCTGCGGCCTCCGCCAGGACCGGTGAGCGCCAGATGGCGGCGGTCCAGTCTCCCCCGCGGATGCGTTCAGCGGGCCAGTGTGATAACTCGCCCCAGCCGTTGGGCAGTACCCCCGCATCGGCCGGCCCGAGCGAGTCGATGGCGTCGAACAGGTCGGCAACCTCGGCGTCGTCGGTGGGGAAGCGGTCGAGGTTGATGAACCTGGCGCCCGCCGATCTTCCCGGAGTCGATCCGCCCGCGGGTGTGGAGGTTGTGGCGGGATCGGGAATCTCGGGGAGGGCCGATCCGATCCGCGGGGGGGGGGGTCTCTCTTGGGCGCGGCGACGCATCACGACGATGCTCTCGTTGATGTTGGTGTTCTGGCTGAGGTTGATGTTGCCGGGCTGATGGCACGTGAGCACCGTGTCGACGTCGAATCGAGCCGCGAGCACTCGACGCTCCTGCAACCCTGAAGCGTTCGTCAAGGCAATTGTGGGATTGATCATTGCCAGCACCCCTGATCGGGGATCAACACATCGTTCAGCCAGGGCGGCGAACAGCGGCGCGATCGAGTTCTTGTCGACGAAGCCGTCGAGTTCGCTGTCGACTGCTACGAGTTGCGACTCCAGTTCGTCCACGCGGCCTCGCAGGGAGAGTTGGGTGGGATCCGCGAACTTGTCGCCCATGTTGGAACGATTGGTGAACGGCGGGTTCATGATCGCGATGCGCGCTCCCGTTGCCGACGCGGCGGCCTTGCCTACGTCGGGATCACCCAGGGCCTTCGGTGCGCCCAGGTTCATCTGCAGCGCAGTGCCGTACGTCGCGCCGACCAGGAACTGCCGGTCCTGGTGCGGCACCACGGCAGCCTCGGCCAGGAACTCCAGCGTGCCGGCCGCGTTCGGCACGACGGCGTCGCCGGTCGGCCCGTAGGGAATGAGGTACAGGCCCATCCTGGCGTAGCGGATGTCGGTGTTGCCGGCGGTGAGCTGGGTGGCGGCCAGTTGCAGCGACACCGGGGTGCAGCATCGCGGCGTTCATGAGCAGCAGCGCCGCGATGGTGCAGCCGTCGGCCTGGGCCTTGCGCTTGTCGGCGGCGAGATGATCCAGACCGAAGTGAGCGTCCAGCGCCGGTTGAAGCTCGTCGGTGCGGAGGTGGT
>JAPONU010000615.1 GCA_026713745.1 bacterium | reverse complement strand
CAGGATGATGCGGTCCTGCGTCCGGCGCAGCTCTGCCACCACCCGCTCCAACTCGTCGTTCTTCTGTTGCAGGCTCTCGGACAGCTCGCGCACCAGGTCCAGTTGCAGCGCTTCGATCGACCGTTGCCGCAGCCGCTCCAGCGCCCTCGCCGCCTCGTTCACCTCGTCGTTGCCGCTGAGATCCACGGTGTAGTCGAGGTTGCCTTCGCCCATGTGGCGAATCCAGATCTCCAACTCGACCGTGCGAGTACCGGTCTCCACGAGCCGATAGAAGGCGAAGAGTGTGAAACCGAGGCACAACGATGCCAGCGCGATCAAGAGTCCCCGTCCGCTGCCGATTATCTGCCACAGCAACACGACCTCGACGGTGAGTATCAGCATCATGGTGAGGATCACCTGCACCGACTTGCGCTTGAGGCTGAGACGGGAGACCGGTGGCGGGGGCCTGCTGGGGATCGACTCGGGCGCCATGTTCTCCGTTCCTTGGGCTTGCCGATCGATACCGGATGTACTGCGGCGTGGCTGTCATGGCGAAACCAATGCAGTGCGCCAGGTGGGATTCGAACCCACACGAGCCGAAGCTCACAGGGACCTAAACCCTGCACGTCTGCCAGATTCCGTCACTGGCGCGGGGCGTGGCCCGCGATCAGATTATCGGTAGCCTGCGCGCAGGACGTCCGGGAGGTGTGCCGGTGGAATTGTCAGCTCTGGGACTGCCGGGCGCGCCCGACGCTGCCCGCAACGAGGACGCCGCCAAGCGGGACGGCTCCCCGGACATATTCCAGCAACTGCTGCGCCAGAGAATCGTGTTCCTGGGGCGCGCCGTGGACGACGAACTCGCCAACTCCATCACCGCACAGCTGCTCTACCTCGAGGGCCAGGATCGCAACCGGGACATCTGGCTGTACATCAACTCGCCGGGTGGTTCGATCACGTCGGGCATGGCCATCTACGACACCATGCAGTTCGTCACCCCCGACGTCGGCACCGTCTGCATGGGGCTCGGCGCCTCCATGGCGCAGTTCCTGCTGTGTGCCGGCGCCCCCGGCAAGCGCTACGCCCTGCCGCACACCCGCATCCTCATGCACCAGCCCCACGGCGGGGTGCAGGGCCAGGCCTCCGACATTGCCATCCAGGCCGAGCAGATGACCTACATCAAGAAGATCCTGGCCGAGCGCATCTCCGAGCACACAGGCCAGCCGGTGGATCAGATCGAGGCCGACTTCGACCGGGACCGCTGGTTCACCGCCGAACAGGCCAAGGAGTACGGCATCATCGACGAGGTGATCGCCAACCGCGGCGAGATCCGCTAACTCGCCGCCACCGGAATCCCCGCCACGTCGGCATCGCCGCCACGTCGGCATCGCCGCCACCGGAATCGCCGCCACCGGAATCGCCGCCACGCCGGCGGCTCGTGTTGCCGCCGAGAGTTGAGTTTCAAGCGTCATTGGGCGTTGGTGTGAGCCGGCAAGTAGTGTGACATTGGTCACATCTGCCGGTCGTTCTGGGGCAGCGCTCCAACAAGGATCGAACAGGCCATTGACCAGGGGGTTTGGTGGCGAGTAGGTCCGCGCTCCAGCGGCGGCTTCGCCGGGTAGTTGCCTAAGTGTAAAATACTGGTACAGATGTTGCTATTCTGTCTCAGACCTTATATAGTGTTGGGAGAAGCAAATAAGAGGTGCGCACTCACCGGTATCGCGATGAGGTGCGCCAAGGAGCTTCAGAGGAAGGGGGGTGACGAGTCGGTGGATTGCGATCGGAAGCGCAACGACTACAGGAGCGCTGAGCAGACAACTGAGTGGGCGAAGCTCGGCGAGTGGCTGGGTTCGCCGCCGGTGTGGCCGCAGGCCGACTTGGGCGTGTTGCGGGATTGTTTGGGGTTCGTGGGCCGGGCGCGGGCGTCGCTGGTCGCGTTGGAGGCCGACGTGGTCGCCGAGATGGCGCGCCGCGAGGGCGACGCCGCCACTGAGGAGATCCTGCGGCAAGACCAGAAACAGTCCCGCAGAGGCGCCCGCAAGGCCGTGAAGACCGCGGCGCAGTTGGAGTGGGCGCCGAAGGTGGCAGGCAAGCTCGCCGACGGGTCGATCACTCCTGAGGCTGCGGGGTTGATCCTCGACGCCGACGCGGAAGCCGATGTGGACCAGCGGGCGTTGCTGGAGGCCGCCGAAGAAGAACCCGAAGATGTGTTCCGGCGCACGTTGAAGGACCACGTCAACGAGCGCACCAGCGCCCAGGAACTGGAGAGGCGCCGGGAAGCTCAGCGGTGCCGGCGGCGGGCT
>JAPONU010000614.1 GCA_026713745.1 bacterium | reverse complement strand
GCGAGGCAGTCGAATGCGCATGCAGGTCGACGCGCCACCATCTGGAGCCTGGCCAGCTCCAAGTGCTCTCCACCGACACCTCCAACACGACGACAGCTACAAATCGTATCCTGTTACGACCACGTCCAACAGCAAGGGACGCGGGGTCGTCACGGTCGTCCCCGTCACCTCGAGTACCGAGCGGGTCTACCCGTTCCAGGTACTGCTGGACGCCGCCGACACGGGGCCGGCGCAGGCGTGAGGCCGCCGGCCAGCGCGGGACCGCCGCGGCCGGCCGGGTGGTACCCTCGGCGCCGCTTCCCGCCGGCGCCAATTGCCCACACCCTGGCCCGACCGATGCTGGCACAAGTGGTCGGTACCCTGCTCGCGTGCGCTTGCTCCACACCTCCGACTGGCACCTGGGGCGGACGTTCCACGGTGAGTCGCTGCTGACCGAGCAGCAGGAGGCCGTCGACCGGCTGGTCGAGTTGGCCCGGGACGCCGAGGTGGACCTCGTCGTCATCGCGGGCGACCTGTACGACCGGGCCATCCCGCCCGCCGACGCCATCAACCTCTTCAACGAGGCGTTGGTGCGTCTGCATGACACCGGCGCCAGGATCGTCGCCATCGCCGGCAACCACGACTCGGCCGCTCGCGTGGCGGTGGCCGACCAACTGCTCGAGCATGCCGGCGTGACCATCCGTGGCGACGTCGCCCGCTGCACCCGGCCGCTCCGGCTGGATCCCGACGACGGCGGGCCGACCGTGGCCGTCTATCCGGTGCCGTATCTTGAACCCTCGCTCGCAGGGCCGCTGCTCGGCCGCCTCGACGACACCGATGACGCCGAAGCAGCCGGCGCCTCCCGCCGGTTCCGCCACCGCGAGGTCACCGACCACGCAACCACCCTGATCCGGCGCCACGCGGCGAATCTCGGCGCGGTTCGCACGGTCGTCGTGGCGCACACCTTCGTCGCCGGTGGCACCACGTCGGACTCCGAGCGCGATCTCACCGTCGGCAACATCGACCTCGTCGACACGTCCGCCTTCGACGGGTTCGATTACGTCGCCTTGGGTCATCTTCATCGCGACCAGGCCTTCGACGACGGCCGCGTGGCCTACTCGGGCACGCCGCTTCCGTACTCGTTCTCCAAGGAGCGTGACACCAAGTCCGTCCGCATCGTCGAGATGGATGCCCGAGGACACTGCCGCACCGAGGTCGTGCCGCTGGGGGTCGGTCGCCCGTTGCGCACCCTGCGAGGCGCGTTCGACGATCTGCTCGGTAATCCCGACTTCGCCGACGCCGAGCAGGCCCGCGTCCGTATCCAGCTCACCGACCTGGATCTTCCGCTGCAAGCCATGCCACGGCTGCAGCAGCGCTTTCCTCACGCGGTCGTGCTCGAGTACGAACCCCGCGGAAACGTGGCGGCCGGCAGCGGGGACGTCGCATCGGCGGTGCGCAGCGGCATGGGGCCGCTCGACCTCGCCCTGCGATTCTGGTCCGAGTTGTACGGGGCCGACGCCTCCGAATCGCAGCAGACCGTGCTCAAGGACGCGCTCGCAGCCACCGGCACGGAGGACAACGAGTGAAGCCGCACCGCCTCACCTTCTGCGCCCTCGGCCCCTACGCCGACGAGGTGGAGATCGACTTCGACCCGCTCGTCGAGGAGGGCCTCTTCCTCATCCACGGCCCCACCGGAGGAGGCAAGACCTTCCTGCTCGACGCTCTCTGCTTCGCGCTCTACGGCGACGTGCCCGGTGAGCGAGGCAGGCACACCGTCCGCTCCGACCACGCCCCGCTCGACGTGAGCCCGTGGGCGGAGTTGGAGTTCACCTCGCAGGGGCATCGGTGGCGGGTCCGGCGGAGCCCGGAGCACGAAGCGGCCAAGGTGCGAGGCGAAGGCACAACGCGCCGTCTGGCAGAGGCCAGGCTCGAACGGCGAGAAGGCGACGAATGGCGGGCCGTGGCAGGAAAGATCCGTGAAGTCAACGATGAGATCGCCGGATTGCTCGGACTCACCGCCCAACAGTTCCAGCAGGTGATCCTGCTCCCACAGGGTCGCTTCGAACAGGTCCTCCGATCCAACTCCGAGGACCGCGAGAAGCTGCTGCGCACGCTCTTCGACACGACAATCTTCGCGGCAGCATCGGAGTGGCTCGACAACGGTGCCAGGAGCCGCCGCGACGCAGCAGCCGAGCATGAACGTGAGCTTGCGAACCTACGTCGACAGGCCGCCGAGCGGTGGCGGTCCGTGACCGGCGAGGCGGAACAACCCCTGACCAGCGATCGCCTGGACCACGAAGCCGGCACAGACGAGGCATGGCCCGCCGACCAGGCCGCCCTCGACGGACTCGTTGACAGCGCGAACTCGCTGAAGGAGAACGCCGGCACGGCCGCCGAGGCCGCCGACGGGGCGCTCACAACGGCCCGTGCCACTCACCTCGCCATCGAGCGGACCGCCGAGCACTGGGGACGGCGCGCCGGGCTCCGCGAGCGCCGGGACGAACTCGCCAAGGAGCGATCCGCTATCGACACGGGCCGCGAGACCCTCCGTCTCGCCGACGCGGCCGAGGAACTACGCCCCCTACTGAACGCCGAACAGCACTACCGGGACAGACTCGCAGAGTGCACAACCCTCGCGAACGAAGGGATCACCGCCCTCGTGGCTCGCTGCAACGAGGCACCGAGCCTGCCCGACGGCCTCGCCATGCCCGCTGCCGGCGAGACTCCGACGGCTCAGGACTTGAACGTCATCGGCCCCACGCTCGCAGTTCACCGGAGCAGGCTCCATGATCTTGCCACGCACGCCGCCAAGGCCGAGGAACGAGAATCCACCGCTGCCTCCGAGCAGGCCGCCGAGGCCGACCGCCGGCTGATCGAGCAGCAGCAAGCTGCGGCCGCCGCGGAGCATGAACAGCAGCGCCGAGTGGCCGAGAACGAGCTGATCAAGGCCCGGTCGGCTGCCGGCAGGGTGGCCGACCTGCGAGCCGCGGCCGAACTGGCAACCCAGCGAGCCGAAGCGGCCACCGAACTGCAAGCGCGGGGACCTCACCTGACTGCGGCAGAGACAGCGTTCACCGAGGCCGAGCGAGCGACGCTGGACCGGCGCCGCGAAACGCTCGACCTGCGGCAGCGGTACCTGGAGGGCATTGCTGCTGTGCTGGCAGGAACAATGCGAGCTGCCGAGCCGTGCCCTGTCTGTGGATCGACCGACCACCCCCACCCGGCCGAGCCTGCCGGCGATGCCGTCGCCATCGAGGATGTGGAGGCCGCGGAGGCGGCTGCCATGAGAGCCGAGCAGGCCGAGGTTCGGGCACGGAAGGCGTACCAGCGACTCGCCGCCGAATCCGCCGAGTTGCGGGGGCGTGCAGGCGGCACCGCCGATGATCCCGAGGGTGCCGCCGAGTTGGCCGACGAGGCCGCCGTATTGCTGCAGGCCGCGACCGATCTGGCGGGGCGGGTCGAAGGGCTCGACGAGGCCGTGGCAGCCCACCGCGACGACGCCACCGCGGCGGAGGAAGCGGCCAAGCAGGCCACTCTCGACGCCACCGCCGCCTCGGAGCGTGCCAAGACAGCCGAGGACGAAGCGGCGACCCTGCGAGCGGGCATCGCCGAGAAGATCGGCGACATCGATCCCGTTGCAGCCATGGAGGCGATCACAGCCGTCGAGTCGGCCATCGAGGCGCTCTCCACGGCCGAACACGAGCGGGCGGCGGCCGAGACCACGCTCAGCACGACGACCGCCGTCCTCGTCGCGCAACTCGATCCGTCTCCGTTTGCCACTCCTGACGAAGCGCGCGCCGCGCTGCGCAGCCTCGAGGATCGCGACGAGATGCGACAGCGCATCGAAACGCACGACGATTCGAGCCGCGATGTCGACCACGACCTGAAGGCCGACGACCTGCGAGACCTCCCCGACGAACGACCTGACACGACGGCTTCAGCCGAAGCAGTCACTGATGCCGAGGCCGCTGCGAGAGCCGCCAATGACCGTCGGACGATCACCGCCGAGGCCCACAAGGACACCAGCGGCTGGGCTGCTGACCACCGAGGTCGCAGCAAGACGTACGCCGCCGCTCTCGCCGAAGCCGAGTTGTGGTCAACGGTGGCCGACCGGTGCAACGGTCGAACCCCGCCAAAAGTCTCATTGCAGCGCTGGGTGCTCTCGGCGTACCTGGAGGAAATCTGCACCTTCGCCAACCGGCGACTCGGCTCCATGACCGGTGGGCGTTACCGGCTCAGCGTCAACCGCGACCGCGCACGGGGCGGCGGCAAGGCGGGTTTGGGCCTCCGGGTCCGCGACACCCACACCGGCTCCGAGCGCGGAGTCTCCACCCTCTCCGGCGGCGAGACCTTCCAGGCATCGCTGTCGCTCGCCCTCGGCGTCGCCGACGTTGTCACGGCCCATGCCGGTGGCGTGCGGCTCGACGCCCTGTTCGTCGACGAGGGATTCGGCACCCTCGACAGCGAGGCACTGCAACTCGCCATGGACGAACTCGACCGCCTGCGCGAGGGCGGCCGGACCGTCGGCCTCATCAGCCACATGGGTGAACTGCGCGAGCGCATCCGCACCGGCATCGAGGTCACCGCAAGCGACCACGGCTCCCAGGTCAGAGTCGGCACCATTGCCCACGTATAAACGCCAAGACGTTCCAAGACTCTGGTGCGACTCACTCACAACCCTCCACCACGTACGCGAACTCGACGATGCCCGGCGGTCACATGCATCCTCTCAGTCTTCGGCGGTCGTGGTGACGTCTACAAGGCAAATCACCAGATCGCCTTGTACGATGGCAGCGTGTCGAGCGCGGGCGATCTCCGAGTGTCGGACCGGG
>JAPONU010000613.1 GCA_026713745.1 bacterium | reverse complement strand
GGAGCGCTCCCGGCCACCGCCCGCGCACCGGCGACGCATCGAGAGTGGTCGGAGCGGTCCCGGCGGCGGCCCGCGCACCGGCGACGCATCCGGCGATGGAGCACCGAGAGCGGCCGAATCCGCCCGCCGGGCGCCGGCGGAGAGTCGATCGGCCACGACCGGCGGGCACCGGAGTCGATCACTAGCATCGGACCCGGCGCGGTCCCGCGGGAAGCGTGGACTCGGTCCTCTGCCCGCCCGGCGCTCCGCGGCAAACCGAAGGGGGAGACAATGCCTGTCAACCTGCTGCCAACCAACCGCTCGCGGCGGTCCCGCCGCGTGCTCGCCGCGGCCCTGGCCGCGGTCCTCGTGGCCGCCGCCTGCGCCGGGGGTGACGGTGACGTCCCGGCGGCGACGCCCGCGGCTGCCGGCGCCGACCCGAGCCCGCCACCGCAGCCCGGCGACCCACCCGCGCCGCCGCCCCCCGCCGGCGACCCGGCACCGCCGCCGCAGCCCGGCGACCCGCCGGCGCCGCCTTCGGCCGCCGACGACCCGCCGCCGCCCGCGCTCGACGACCTGACTGCTCCACCGCCACCGCCCGCCGCGGACGACCCGGCACCTCCGCCACCCGCACCCGTGGCCGCACCCGAACCCGTCGCCGAGCCGGTCTACGGCGGGACGCTGACCTTCGGGCTGGAGGCCGAGACCGGCCAGGGTTGGAACCCGGCGACCACGCAGTGCGCCGTGGCCTGCCACACCGTGATGCGCGCCATCTTCGATCCACTCACCATCGAGGGCCCCTCCGGACAACCCGAGCCCTACCTGCTGGAGTCCTTCGAGGCCAACAGCGACTTCACCGTCTGGACCCTCAAGATGCGTCCGGGCATCACCTTCCACGACGGCACGCCCGCCGACGCAGCCGCCCTCGCCACCCACTTCGACAATCTGCGGGCGGGCACGCTCACCAGCCTGATCATGCGGCGCTGGGACAGTTGGACGGTGATCGACGATCTGACCGTGGAAGTGCGCGCCACCGGCCCCGTCGCCGGCCTGCCCTCGCTGCTCGCGGGCCAGATGGGCTACCTGGCCGCACCCAGCCAGTACGCCGACCCGGATGGGGCGGCCAACCCCGTCGGCACGGGCCCGTTCGTCTTCACGTCGTGGACACAGGACCAGGCGCTCGTGGCGGAACGCAACCCCGACTACTGGAAGACCGACGCCGAGGGGCGCCAGTTGCCGTACCTGGACAAGGTGGTGTTCCGCGCCATCCCCGACAGCGACGCACGGGACCTTGCGTTGCAGTCCGGCGATCTGGACGTCCACCACACCAACTCGCCGCTCGACGCCCCCGACAACCGGGAGCGCTACAAGGTGGTGGAGGAGGGGAGCTTCTTCCAGACCACGTACATGATGCTCAACGCCGCCGCACCGCCGTTCGACGACATCCGCGCCCGGCAGGCGGTAGCACACTGCACCGACTACGAGACCTACAACCTGCTGCGGGTCGGCGGCACCGTGCCCATCGCCAACGGGCCGTTCGGGCCCAACACTCCCGGCCACCTCGCCGACTCGGGGTTCCCCACCTACGACCCCGAGGCGGGGCGCGCCCTGTGGAGCCAACTCGACAACCCCGGTTCGGTGGAAATCGGCACGACGAACGATCCCTTCAACCGGACGACGACCGAGTTGATCTCCCAGATGTGGAACGACTGCGGCATCGACACCCGGATCATCCAGGTGGACCAGGGAACCCTCATCACCAACGCCGTCCTGGGACTCTTCCAGACCTTCCTGTGGCGGAACCACAACGGCTCCAGCCTGGAGGCCGAACGCACCTGGTGGCACTCCGAATACGCGGAGGGGCTGGCGATCAACTTCGGGCGCGCCGTCGATCCCGCCGTCGACGCCGCGCTGGAGGCGGCCGCCCGGACCACCGACCCCGAGGAGTTGCGGGCACTCGCCGAGGATGTCAACCGGGCCTTCGCCGCCGGCGTCTACAACGTGTGGCTGAACTGGTCGCTCTGGATGCTGCCGCACCTCGACCACGTCCACAACCTGGCGAAGCTGACGCTGCCCGACGGGCGCGAGATTCTGAACCTCATCGAGGGGCGGGCGTTCCTCACCGAGACCTGGCTCCGGAAGGCGCCCGGATAGGCGCCCGGGCAACCGGCCGGGGCTGGCCGGGCAACCACGGCAACCGGCGTCAACCCGCGAGGCGACAGCGAGGAGCGATCGCTCGTGCAACCCGCGGGCGCACGGGCGCGGGGTCGGGTCCGCCCTGGCCGGTCTACTGCGGGCGGTGAGGCCCGCGGGCGCACGGGCGCGGGGTCGGGTCTGGCCTGGCCGGTCTACTGCGGGCGGTGAGGCCCGCGGGCGCACGGGCGCGGGGTCGGGGAGCGCCCCGTGCGCCGGCGCCGACTCGTGCAACCCGCCGGCGCACGGGCGCGCGAGACTGAACCGACTCGACGGACGGCCGTGCGACACCGGCACCGAGGTGGAGGAATCAAGTGGGATCATCATCGCGGAACGGCCCGACGCCCCGCCTGCTCGCTGCGGTTGCCGGCGTCCTGCTGATCGCCGCGGCCTGCGGCGGCTCGGACGATCAGCCGGCCTCGCCGGTGCGGACCGACGGCCCCACGTCCGATGTCGGCCCACCACCCGCCGCAGCCTCGGCCGGGAGCGATGAACCGGCCACTCCCCCCACGCCCGACGCCCCGCCCCCGAGCGAACCGGCGACGCCCGAGGTGACCCCGCCCCCGGCACCCGCCGCCGCAGCGGGCGAACCGCCGCCCAGCGAACCGCCGCCGCCCAGCGAACCGCCGCCCAGCGAACCGCCGCCGAACGAACCGCCGCCGAACGAACCGCCGTCCTCACCTCCCGCCCCGGTGGCGGCGCCGGAGCCGACCACAGGACCCGTCTACGGGGGAACACTGTTCGTGGGTCTCGAGGCCGAGACGCCCGGCGGCTGGAATCCGGCGACCCAGTCCTGCGCCGTGTCGTGTCACACCATCATGCGCGCCATCTTCGATCCGCTGACCATCGCCGACGCCAACGGGGAACCGCAGCCATACCTGCTGGAGTCCTTCGAGTCGAACGAGGACTTCACCGTCTGGACCTTCAGGATGCGCCCCGGCATCACCTTCCACGACGGAACCCCCGCGAACGCCGCCGCCCTCGCCACCCACTTCCAGAACCTGCTCAGTGGCGCCCTACCCGGTCAGACCTTGCGACGGCTCACGGGCTGGGAGGTCATCGACGATCTCACGCTGGAGTTGTACTCCGAGGTCTCGTTCGCCGGCCTGCCCGGCGGCCTGACCGGCCAACTGGGCTACCTGGCCGCCCCAAGCCAGTACGCCGACCCCGACGGCGCGGCCAACCCGGTCGGCACGGGCCCGTTCGTGTTCAAGTCGTGGATCCCCGATCAGGAACTGGTCGTGGAACGCAACGCCGGCTACTGGCGGACCGATGCCGCCGGCCGCTCCGTTCCCTACCTCGACCGGATCGTGTTCCGGCCCATCGTCGAGTCCGACTCCCGGAAGGTGGCTCTGCAACTCGGCGACATTCACGTCACCCACTCCGACACCGGCCTGGACTTCGACCATTACCGGGAGAACTTCAACACGGTGGAGGAGCGCAGCTTCCTGCAGACCCACCATCTGCTGCTCAACAATGCGGTTCCGCCCTTCAACGACCTCGATGCCCGGCGGGCCCTCGCCCACTGCACCGACCACGAGACCTACAACCTTCTGCGAACCGGGGGCAACTTCGACATCGCCAACGGGCCGTTCTCGCCGAACACACCCGGCCACCTGGCCGACAATGGTTTCCCCACATTCGATATCGAGGCCGGTCGAGCGCTCTGGGCGCAGCTACCGGACCCGGGCGCCGTCGTGCTCGGCACCACGAACGCGCCATTCGACCGGACCTCCGCCGAGCTGCTCGCCCGGATGTGGGACGACTGCGGCATCGAGGTCCGGATCAGCCAACTCGACCAGAGCGCCCTGATCACCAACGCCGTGCTGGGGAACTTCCAGGTGAACCTGTGGCGGAACCACGACGGCATCAGCCTGGCCAGCGAGCGGGTCTGGTGGCACTCCAACTTCACCACCGGGCTGGCCCTCAACCTCGGGCGCATCCGCAACGAGATCCTCGACGCCACCCTCGACGAGGCGACCGTGACCACCGACCGCGACGAGCTGCGGCGGATCGCCGAGGACGTCAACCGCATCCTCGCCGAGGGGGTCCACAACATCTGGATGCACTGGGTGCGCTGGATCCTGCCCCACCGCGAGGAGGTTCAGAACCTCGCCAGGATCACGCTGCCGGACGGGCAAGAACTACTCAGCATCCTGCGAGGAAGGGCATTCCTCACCGAGACCTGGATCAACTAGAAGAGCGTTGCGAACAGTGCAGGAACGACGGATCCCGAGACTTCTCACCGCGGCGGCGGCCTTCCTGCTGGTCGTCTCGGCCTGCGGGGACGGCGGCGATGACGGACCCGGCGCGACGCCATCGGTGCCGTCGGTAAGCGAGACGGCAGAACCGGCACCCACGACCGAGCCCGATGCTCCGGCAGCGGCGCCCGACGCACCTCCCGCTGGTCCCGACGCCCCGGCGGCCGCGCCCGACGCCCCGCCCGCTGGTCCCGACACCCCGGCGACCGCTCCCGACACCCCGGCACCAACGCCGAGCGATCCCCCGGCCCCGCCGCCGGCCCCGGTTGCGGCACCCGAGCCCACCTCCGGGCCCGCCTACGGCGGCACGCTGATCCTCGGGCTCGAAGCGGAGACGCCCGACGGCTGGAACCCCACGACGACCCAGTGCGCCGTGTCGTGTCACGCCGTCATGCGGGCGGTGTTCGACCCGCTGGTCGTCGTCGACGAGACCGGGGCTCCGCAGCCCTACCTCCTGGAGTCCTTCGAGGCCAACGAGGACTTCACCGTGTGGACCCTCAAGATGCGTCCCGGCATCACCTTCCACGACGGCACGCCCGCCGATGCCGCGGCTCTGGCCACCCACCTCGAGCGCCTGAAGTCCGGTTCCCTCACCGCGCAGGCGCTGGAGCGCGTGGACGGCTGGGAGATCACCGACGATCTCACCGTGCGGGTGTTCACCAACGCTCCGTTCGCCGGCGCTCCCAGCGGCCTGACCGGCCAACTGGGCTATCTGGCCGCCCCAAGCCAGCACGTCGACCCCGACGGGGCGGCCAATCCCGTGGGCACCGGCCCGTTCGTGTTCAAGTCGTGGATACCCGATCAGGAGCTGGTCGTGGAGCGAAACCCCGACTACTGGCGGACCGATGCCGAGGGTCGCACCCTGCCGTACCTGGACCGGATCGTCTTCCGCCCCATCATCGAGGCCGACGCCCGCAGAGTGGCCCTGGAGACCGGTGACATCCACGTCACGCTCTCCGACATCGGCCTGGAGTTCGACGACTACAGGGAGAACTTCAAGACCATCGAGGAGCGAAGCTTCCTGCAGAGCTACTTCCTGCTGCTCAACAACGCCAAGGCGCCCTTCGCGGACATCGGTGCCCGGCGGGCGCTGGCCCACTGCACCGACCACGAGACCTACAACCTGCTGCGCACCGGGGAGAACTTCGATATCGCCAACGGCCCCTTCGCCCCCAACACCCCCGGCCACCTGGCCGACAACGGATTCCCCGGCTACGACCCCACCGCGGGCCGGGCCCTCTGGGCCCAGATCGACGATCCGGGCACGCTCACGCTCGGCACCACGAACGACGCCTACGCCCGGACGAGCGCCGAGCTGCTCGCCAAGATGTGGTCCGACTGCGGCATCGACACCGAGATCCAGCAACTCGACCAGGGAACGGTCATCCTCAACGCGGTCATGGGCAACTTCCAGGTGATCCAGTTCCGGAACCACGACGGGATCAGCCTCGAGAACGAGCGAGTCTGGTGGCACTCCGAGTTCGCCGCCGGCCTCGCCCTGAACTTCGGGCGCATCATGAACCCCGAAATCGACGCCGCCCTCGACCGTGCCGCCGCCACCGACGACCGCGCCGAATTGCGGCAGATCGCCGAGGAGATCAACCGCATCTTCGCCGAGGGCGTGCACAACGTCTGGCTGCACTGGGTGCGCTGGCTGATCCCGCACCGCGACGAGGTCCGGAACCTGGGCTGGATCACCATGCCGCCACCCGACGGGCGCAAGCTGCTGAACATCCTCGGGGGCCGCATGTTCCTGACCGAGACCTGGCTGAACGAGTGACCCGCACCGAGACGCCTGCGGAAGGTTCGAGCCTCCGCGGTATGGCGACGCCGGTGGCGGTCCTGCGGCGTCTGGCCGGCAGGCTCGTACAGACGGCGGTGGTGGTGCTCGTCGTCACATTCGTCACCTACTGGATGCTCAGCCTGCTGCCGAGCGACCCGTGCTTCCTGTCGGTGGGCACCGGTGCCACCGAGGAAATCCTGGCGGAATGCCGCGAGCGCCTGGAACTCGACCGCGGCCTGTTCGCGCAGTACGGCGCGTGGCTCGGGAACATGCTCACCGGCGATCTCGGCGAGTCCTACCGCAACGGCATCGACGTGACCGACAGCCTGCGCGACAAGCTGCCTGTCACCGCCTGGCTGGTGCTGTACACCACTGTCTTGAGCATCGTCATCTCCGTGCCGCTGGGAATGCTGAGCGCGGTGCGGCGCGACACGTGGGTGGACCGCCTGCTCACCGGTGGCTCCTTCTCACTCCTATCGCTGCCGTCGTTCGTGCTCGGCGTGGTGCTGGCGCTGATATTCGCCGCCAAGCTGGGGTGGTTCGACCTCGGCGGCTTCGTCAGCCCGACGGCGGGCCTGCTGGCGCACTGGAAATCGCTGGTGTTGCCGGTGGTCACGCTCACCGCCGGCATCATGCCGTTCCTGCTGCGCCTGCTGCGCAGTGACGTGATCACCACGCTGCAGGAGGATTACGTGGAGGCGGCCCGAGCCAAGGGGCTTCCCCGCTGGTGGATCCTGCTGCGTCACGTGCTGCGACCGTCCAGCTTCACCGTGGTGACCGTCGCCGGGCTCAACGCCGCCCAACTCGTGAACGGCGCGCTGGTGGTGGAGATCATCTACGACCTCGACGGCGTCGGCACATATCTCATCTCGGCCGTGTTCAACCAGGACTTCCTGGTCGTGCAGACCCTGGTCGCCCTCATCGCCGCGGCGTTCGTGGCCACGAACATGCTGGTGGACGCCACATACCCGCTGCTGGATCCTCGAGTCAGGGTGCGAAACCGATGAGGGCGCCGTCCTTCCCGGGCCGCGAGAGCCTCGCCGTCCTGCGGGGGCGGAAGACTCGTGGCGCCGGCGCGGGCCGCCCGCTCCTGGCCGAGCAACCGGCGGGGTTCTGGGTGGCCGCAACTTGGCTGGCAGTTCTCACCTTCTTCTTGCTGTTCGCACCCGTGCTGGGCTTCGTCGCCGATCCCGACGGCTATTCCCGGGACGTCCTACAGGGCGTCGGGCGGTCACACTGGTTCGGCACCGACGAGTTGGGACGCGACATGTTCGCCCGGGTGGTCTGGGGTGGGCGCCTCTCGCTGATGATCTCGGCCATCTCGGTTGCGGTCGGGATCCTGATCGGCGGGCTGATGGGACTGCTGGCGGGCTTCTTCGGCGGATGGGTCGACACGGTGCTCAGCGCGGTGATCAACATCCTGCTCGCATTGCCGGCGCTGATCCTGGCCCTCTTCATCGTCACGGTCCTCGAACAGAACACGCGCAACGTCATCATCGCCGTCACGATCCTCTCCGCCCGCGCCGTGGCACGCATCGTCCGGGCGCAGACGCTGCGGTTCCGCGAGCGCGAGTTCGTTACTGCGGCGCGCTGCATGGGGGCGCGTACCTCACGGCTGCTGTTCCGCGAGGTGCTTCCCAACCTGGTGCCCATCGTGGTGGCGTTCACCTTCCTGGGCCTGGGGCTGGTGATCGTGGGCGAGGGCAGCCTCAGCTTCATCGGCAAGAGCGTGCCTTCGCCGGCCATCACCTGGGGCGGGATCCTGGCGGTCGCCAAGGGCAAGCTCGCCGATGCCCCACACCTCACCATCTACCCGGCAATCGTATTGTTCTGCACACTAATGGCGGTGAACTACATCGGCGACACGCTGATGCGCCGCTTCGACATCCGCCAGTCGCTGATCTGAACCCGGCCGCCCGGCGCCTTCCGCACGCGAGGACGCCGCCGTGGGCGGCAAGATCGCGCACGAACGCGCTCGGGCCAGGAGCCTGGTGAGTAGTGGCCATTTCGCCGACCCCACAAGCCGCATTTGCTTCACGCGGCCCACGCTGAGCACACAGTGGTGAGTAGTGGCTGTTTCGCCGAACCCACAAGCCCCTCACCACGGCTTTCGCGGCGATGGATTGGCCGATTTGGGGATGACTCGCAACACTCCTAGGACAGCGCCACGGGGAGCCGCTCCAGACCTCGCATCGTGAACCGGGGCTTCCACGGCGGGGTTTCCTCCAGCGCTGTCCAAGTGGCGAAGCGGTCGAGCAGCCCGGCCAGCGCGACCTGACCCTCGAGGCGGGCCAGGGAGGCGCCCAGGCAGTAATGGATGCCCGAGGCGAAGGACAGCAGCGGCACCTCGGCGCGCCCCACGTCGAACCGGTCCGGGTCGTCGGTGACGGCGGGATCGCGGTTCGCCGCCCCCAGCAGGACGAGCAGGCTGTGGCCCTTCGACACGACGTGCCCGGCAATCTCCACGTCGGCGAAGGCGTAGCGGCTGTCGAGTTGGACGGGTGGCTCGAATCGCAGGACCTCCTCCACCGCCGTCGGCACGAGCGAACGGTCGGCCCGCAGCCGGGCGAGCTGATCGGGGTGGCGCAGCAGCGTGTGGACGATGTTCCCGATCAGGTTCGTCGTGGTCTCGAAGCCGGCGGCGTAGAGGAGCATCACGGTGAGCGCCAGTTCGGACCGGCTCAGACGATCCTCGCCGTCGGCGACCGCGATCAGCCCCGACAGCAGGTCGCCGCCGGGTTCGGCCCGGCGCCGGTCGATCAGGTCGTCGAGGTACGCCCGCAGCTCGCGGTGGGACCGCTTGATCCGCTGCTCGTCGTCGACATCGCGGTTCTGCTCCAACCGCAGGGCGATGTCGGCGACCAGCGGTCGCAGCCGGGCACGGTCCGCCCACGGCACGCCAACGAGTTCTCCGATGACCGCGGCGGGCAGCGGGTAGGCCAGCGTCTCGATCAGGTCGCCCCCGCCGCTGCGGGCAAGGGAGTCGAGGACCTCGCCGGTCATGGCCTCGACCGACGCCCGCAGGCCTTCGATGCGCCGGGGCGTGAAGGCGTGGCTCACCAGCGACCGGAGACGCGTGTGGTCCGGCGGGTTGAGGAACAGCATCGACCGCTCGCCGCGTCCGACAGGCTCGGCGCCGCCCAGAGCCGACGGCAGATCGTCGCCGGGCTCCGGTTTGCCCAGCAGCGGGTGGCGGAGCACCTCCCGGCAGTCCTCGAAGCGGGTGAGCACCCAGACATCGGCGCCGTCCACCCTGTACACGGGCGCCGTCTCGCGAAGCTCGCGCAACAAGGGGTACGGATCTGCGATCACCGCCGGATCGGTCACGAGCCGCCGCAGCAGTTCGTCACTCATCGCCGGCAACCCTCGCCGCAGTGCACGGCCTCGATCGTAGGGCCGGGTCGTGCCGGAAGGGGAGCCCGGCCCCGGCCCACCCGGCTGCCGGCTGCGAACCGGTGCCCCTCCGGGCGCCGCACACCCCCGCCCGCCGGATCCACGCGCTAGAGCAGCGGGAGGAGCTCTTCGCCGATGCGCGTGAGATGCTCGGCGGCCTCGTCGTAGGGCTCACCAGGGAAGTTGGGGAACAGCGTGAGGTGCTGCAGACCCCCGAGCCGCTCGCCGTAGTCGGCGATCCCCTCGGCCACGTCCTCCGCCGTGCCGACGATCCACACCTGCTGCTCGAGCGAGTCCTCGAGGGTGGGAATCAGGCCGGGTGCGGCGGGGCGCCCGTCGGCGGCCATGTAGCCGCGGCTCCAGCCGTAGGGGCCGAGGAACTTCCAGAACTCGTCGTGCCCGTCGCGTGCGTCGACCAGCGCCTGCTCGTAGGTGTCGGCCACGCGCACGTTCAGCACGAGCATGCGGTTCTCGCCGGGCTCCAGCGCACGGCCGTGCTCCTTCTCGTAAAGCTCCCCGAAACGGCCCCACCAGTCGACCATGAAGTTGTGGTTGCGCAACCAGAAAACGCCGCCCCAGCCCCGCCGCGGCACGTACTCCAGCGTGGGCGGTGAGGTGACGGCCTGCCAGATGTCGTAGGGGTACAGCGGGCGCGGCACCAGCGTGAGGTGCTGCA
Organism: bacterium; assembly: GCA_026713745.1. Taxonomy (GTDB): domain Bacteria; phylum Actinomycetota; class Acidimicrobiia; order Acidimicrobiales; family CATQHL01; genus VXNF01. The sequence goes on along the minus strand of JAPONU010000613.1, from coordinate 9,288 downwards.
CCGTTCCGCCCCGGTCGGGTATTCCCGGCGGGGGCAGGTCGAAGTACTTGCCGTGGTAGGCGAAGGTCTCGTTCTCGAAGGCGGCCACGATCACGTCGAGCGCCTCGTCGAACATCTCCCGGTTGATGCGGTCGGCCTCGGCCTTGTCGGGGTTGTCGAAGCTGCCGACGAAGGTGCCGAGCGGTTCGGCCTCACGGGGCACCGTGCCGCGCCCCACGCCCAGGACGCCCCGACCGCCCGAGAGGTTGTGCATGGTGGCGAAGTCCTCGGCGAGGCGCAGGGGGTGCCACTGCGGCACGATGTTGAACAGCGCCCCGATCTTGATGCGCTCGGTGCGCTCGGCCAGCACCGCGCCGAACAGCAGCGCGTTCGGCAGCACCTCGTAGCCCTCGTACTGGAAGTGGTGCTCGGTGAGCCAGAAGATGTCGAATCCGGCCTGCTCGGCGGCCACGCCCATGTCCAGCATGCGCTCGGAGGCGTACCACATCTCCTGCTGGGTGTAGCGACGATCGGTCGGTACCGGCGGGCCGGCCCCGACGTCGTCCATCTCGACCGCACCGAAGAAGAAAATGCCCGTCTCCATACCTGCCTCCTGATCCGAGGTCCTCTGTTCTCGCCCCGTCGAACTCTGGTGCCGCCCGGGGTGCCCGGGCTGCCGCTGTCAGTCGTGGCCGAAAGAGCCGCGCAGCGCAGCGGAAACGGCGCCGGTCAGCTCGGCGAAGGCGGCCTCGTAGCGCAATTCGGGTGCCCGCGGGTACTCGAAGGGAATGTCGAAGCTCGCCACGATGCGTCCCGGCCGCGGGGACATCACCAGCACTCGGGTCGAGAGGTAGACCGCCTCGTAGATCGAGTGCGTGATGAACAGCGCCGCGAACTGCTCGCGCATGAACAACGAGATCGTCTCCTCGTTCAGCCGCTCGCGGGTGATCTCGTCGAGCGCCCCGAAGGGCTCGTCGAACAGGAACACCGGTGGGTTCAGGGTGAGGGTGCGCGCTATGGAGGCGCGCATGCGCATACCGCCGGAGAGAGCCTTGGGATAGTGGCCCTCGAACCCGTCGAGACCGACGGTATCGATGGCGGCGCGCGCCAGGCGGCGACGCTCGGTGCGGGAGTGGCCGTGCAGTTCGCCCAGCAACTCCACGTTGCCGAGCACCGTGCGCCAGGGCATGAGCGTGGCGTCCTGGAAGATGTACCCGATCCGGTCGCGGTCCACCTGCACGGACCCCCCGGTGGCGCCGTCGAGATCCGAGGCGATCCGCAGGAGCGTCGACTTCCCGCAGCCCGAGGGTCCGACCAGCGTCACGAACTCGCCGCGGCTCACCGAGAAGCTGACCTCCTCGAGGGCGTGCGTGCCGTCGGGGAAGACCTTGGAGACGCCCTCGAAGGCCAGAACCGGCCCGCCCGGGACGTCGGCGTGGTCACCGGGAGGACGGTCATTTTGCGCAGCGCCCATGTCGGCGGTCAGCCTACCGCCACGCGATCGGCCCGGCTGCTGAAGGGGTCGGCCCGACACCCACTCGGACACACAACGGGTTTAGCGTCGCAACTGTCGTTGCACGCATTCGTCGCAAGGAGCACAGGATCAAATGACTCTGCTGCGAAGTTCAAGGGTGCCACGTACGACTTGAACTGCAACCCCAGGGACTGAGAACGTGGTGGAGGTCGTCGCACTGGGCGCGGTCGTTGAGCTTGCCGATCCAGTAGGCAGTGGCGCGACTGTCGAAGAACTCGACGCCACCATGCAGCCCCGTGACGGCGGCTACGGTCCCGTCCCGAGCAAGATGCTGCTCGCCCAGCGGAGCCGGATGACGAAGACAGGCAGACCGCATCTGTATGCAGTGGAGTTCGCCGATCTCAGCGATGGCCGTCGCATCGTTCTGCGCGACGACCGCGGCTGGCGCCACTGGCCTCCGAACACTCCCGCCAGCCGGTGGAGGATCGCCAACGGACGCGAGATCGCCAAAATGGCGATTCTGATATTGGATCCGGACGACAACGACGACTGGGAGCGTTGGGTCGTCGAACAGCTGCGCTCCGCCGGCGTCGACGCCGACCCCGCGTCCGTTCACGCCGCGCCCTACCAGGTTGACTTCGGGTCCCGCGTTCAACACGAACTGCGCCAACCCGGAGCAATGAACGAGCCGCAACGCACCGAGGTCGTGGCGCTGGGCGCGGTCCTTGAGCTTGCCGATCCCGTTGACCTCGATGCGGCTGTCGACGAACTCGTCGCCATCATCGAGTCCCGTGACGGCTACTACCGTCTCGTCCCGCGCGAGATGCAGCCCGCTGAGCAGGTTCGGAGGGCTGAGGCAGACATACCGCACTCCTACTACTGCACCGTCCCGCGCGAGATGATGCTCGCTGCGCAGGTTCGGAGGGCCAAAGCAGGCATACCGGATCTGAGCGCAGTGGAGTTCGCCGATCTCAGCGATGGCCGTCGCATCGTTCTGAGCACCGACCGTGGTTGGAACCACTGGCCTGTGAACACTCCCGCCAGCCGGTGGAGGAACGCCAACGGACGCGAGAGCACCAAGAGGGCGATTCTGATATTGGATCCGGACGACAACGACGACTGGGAGCGTTGGGTCGTCGAACAGCTGCGCTCCGCCGGCGTCGACGCCGACCCCGCGTCCGTTCACGCCGCGCCCTACCGGGTCGAGTTCGGGACCCGCGTTCAACACGAACTGCGCCAACCGCAGCAATGAACAAGCCACACCGCACCGAGGTCGCGCATCGTTTGGGCGGCGGCCGGCGACCCGTGGAACCGGTGCCAGATCGGGTTGCCGGGGCCGGCGGCGACCGGGTCGTTCGCAGCGGCGGCCAGGGTGTGGATTCCGGCTCCGGCCGGAATGACACTCCGATCAAGTGGCCTGCGGAGCTACTCAGCAGCACCCATGACGGTCAGTGAAGGTTCTGCTCTCGCCACGCTGCCGTTGCCGCCACCTGGTTGAACGTGAAGACGTGCAGCGCCCGGATGTCCAGGGCGGTCACGTGCGGGCTCAACGGCACCAACAAGTCGTTGGGGTCGTAGTGCGGCACGGTCATCAGCCTGGTGACCGCGCGGCGGTTCTTGCGCACGTAGCGCAGCGACTGACCGATCCCCAACCGGACACCGATGCTCAACAGCCTGGCTCGGTCCACGACACCGGCGATACCGAGATGCGCCGGCAACGTGAGGCCCGCCCGGCGCTCGCCGCCGAGCCAGTCCGTGATGCGGGCGGCGTCGAAGCACATCTGGGTGCTGCAATAGCCGTCCAGTCCCGCCTCAGCGAGCACGGCCTGCTTGGCGTGCAGCGCCACGCGCAGGACCGCCGGCTCGATGAGCGGGTGGCCGTCGGGATACGCCGTGACCCCCACCCGTCTCAACCCGTGGTCGGTCTCCAGCAGGTCGCCTAGGAAGCTCAGCGCGTCGTGATAGTGCTCGGGCTCGGTGACGTCGCCTCCCACCAGGAAGATCTCGGTGACACCGGTGGCGCGCAGCCAGGAGGCGATCGCACGGGTGTGGGCAGGGTCGCGGACGAGGCGGGCAGAGATGTGAGGGACGGCGTCGTGACCGACGGCGAGCAACCGCTCGGTGATCTCCAGAGTCGCGTCCAGGCCCTTTGCCGGTGAGGCCGTCACCGAGACCCGCGACCCGGCGGGCAGGTCCTCGATGGCGCCGTCCAGGCTACGCAACGGGATGACCTCGAAGTTGGTCGCCTCGATGAGCTCGAGCCGGGAGGCTCGCTGATCGGGGGTCTCGGCGCCGAGCCGCCGGCGGGTGTTCCCGAGACCCATCAGCCCATCACCGGCAGGATCCGGGCCGCCGGCGTCGCCGTGGACTCCTCTCGCTTCATCATCAGCTCAGTCCCCCGATGATGCGGGCCGTCGGCGTCGATGTCGATTCCCAACTCAGGCGCGCCCATCAGCTCAGCCCCACGATGATGCGGGCCCTTGGCGTCGATGTCGATTCCCATCGCAGGCGTGCCCATCAGCTCAGTCCCACGATGTTCCCGTCGGCGTCGATGTCGATTCCCTTGGCGGCCGGGACCCGCCCCAGACCGGGCATCGTCCGCATGTCGCCGCAGATGGGGTAGACGAATCCGGCGCCCACCGAGGCCCGAACCTCCCGCACCGGCAGCCTCCAGCCCGTCGGGGCACCTTTCAACGAGGCGTCCGAGGAGATCGACAGGTGGGTCTTGGCGATGCACACCGGCAGGTTCCCGAAACCGGCTTCGGTGTAGGTGGCGAGCTGCTTGGTGGCCTGCGGCGTGTAGTCCACGCCGTCCGCCCCGTAGACCCTGGTCGCCACGGCACCGATCTTGTCGGTCAGCGAGGCATCGTCCGGATACAGCACCGAGAAGTGGCTCTCCTCGGTGGCGGCCTCGGCCACGGCTTCGGCAAGCTCGGCCGCGCCGCGGCCGCCGTCGGCGAAGTGGGTCGTGACCGCCGACCGGACGCCGTACTCGGCGGCGATCTCACCGATGGCGGCGATGTCCGCAGGATGATCGTCGGGGAAGACGTTGATGGCCACCACCGGTGTGCAGCCGTGGACTGCGATGTTCTGGATCTGCTTGCGGAGGTTGTCCCCGCCCTCGTGCACCTCGTCGGGGTTCTCGGCGAGCAGCGCCTCGGGCAGCGGGCGGCCGGCCACGATGCGGTGGCGACCCGAGTGCGCCTTCAGGCCGCGCACCGTGGCCACGAGCACCGCCGCGTCCGGAGGCAGCCCCGAGTAGCGGCACTTGATGTTGAAGAACCGCTCGGCGCCCATGTCGGCACCGAAGCCCGCCTCGGTCAGCAGGAAGTCGCTCATGCCGATGCCCACCTGGTCCGCCACGATGGAGGAGTTCCCGGTGGCGATGTTGCCGAACGGCCCGGTGTGCACCAGGGCGGGGGTGTTCTCCAGCGTCTGCATCAGGTTCGGCTTGATGGCCTCGCGCAGGATGACCGCCATCGACCCGGCCACCCCGATCTCCTCGGCGGTCACGGGAGTACCGCCGCGGGTGTAGCCGACGACGATGCGGCCCAGCCGGGCCCGCAGGTCCGCCAGACCGCTGCACAGAGCCAGGGCGGCCATGACCTCCGACGCGGCGGTTATGTCGAAGCCGCTCTCCCGGGGAATGCCGTCGAGCCGCCCGCCCAGGCCGATCGTGACGTTGCGCAGCGCCCGGTCGTTGACGTCCAGCACCCGCCGCCAGGTGATGTTGTGGATGTCCAAGCCGGATTCGTTGCCGTGGTACAGGTGGGCGTCCACCATGGCCGAGCACAGGTTGTGCGCCGCCGTCACCGCGTGCATGTCGCCGGTGAGGTGGAGGTTGAACAACTCCATCGGCACGACCTGGCTGTAGCCGCCGCCGGCCGCGCCGCCCTTGATGCCGAACGTCGGACCCATCGAGGGCTGGCGGATGGCGATCGTGGCCGTGCGGCCGATGTGACCGAAGGCCTGGCCGAGGCCCACCGTCGTGGTGGTCTTGCCCTCGCCGAGCGGGGTGGGCGTGATGGCCGAGACCACCACGTAGCGGGCTCGCGGCCGGTCGGCCATTGCCTCGACCGCGGCGAGGTCCACCTTGGCCGCACCCTTCCCGTAGAACTCCAGGCACTCCTGGGGAATCCCGGCGCCTGCTGCGATCTCTTCCAGTGGTCGCAGTCGAGCCTGTGATGCGATCTCCAGATCTGACGGAAATGCCATGGATTCCCCCTCGGGTGTCCGGCCGTCGTTCAGTCGAGCGTATGCCTCCCGACAGCCGGTCAGGGCGTCGGCACGCTAGTGTGGCTTGACCAGCGTTCCGTATTCTGGAACGATTCCACAATACAGAACGCCACGGCTCCGTTGGTCGCGGCAGCAGGGGTTTCCTCCCTGCGAGCCACAGGTGGACCAGACCGGCGCCCGTTCGGAAGAAACACGAAAGGGGCACTGCGGCGGTGCCCCACCGATCGTGGAGGCATGACGTGAGCGAAGTACCCGCCAAGGCCCGCTGCGTGGTCATCGGGGCTGGAATCGTCGGCAACTGCCTGGTGGGGCACCTGGCGAAGCTCGGATGGGGTGACCTCGTGCTGCTCGACAAGGGTCCCCTGCCGAACCCCGGCGGCTCGACGGGTCACGCCTCCAATTTCATCTTCCCCGTGGACCACAACAAGGAGATGTGCCTGCTCGGCGAGCAGAGCGCCAACCAGTACCGGGACCTGGGCCTGTCGGTGGACTCCGGGGGCATCGAGGTGGCCCGGACACCCGAGCGCATGGACGAGTTCCAGCGTCGCATGACCTCGGCTGTGGCCTGGGGCATCGAGGCCCACCTGCTCACGCCCGACGAGGTGCGCGAGTTGGTGCCGTTCGTCAACACCGACGTGATCCTGGGTGGCTTCTACTGCCCGACGGTCTCGGTGGTGGACTCCCTCGAGACCGGCACGCAGATGCGCAAGATCGCCACCGACGCCGGCTGCGCTGTATTCGCCAACACCGAGGTGCTCGACATAACCACCGTCGACGGACCGCTGCCCGGCACGCGCACCGTGTCCTCGGTGGTCACCGACAAGGGAACCATCGAGGCCGACCACGTGGTGATCGCCTGCGGCGTCTGGTCCAACAGGGTGGCCAACATGGCCGGCGCCTACATCCCGCTGGTACCGGCCGTGCACCAGATGGCCGACGTGGGCCCCATCGACGTTCTCGCCGAGACCAACAACGAGATCGGCTACCCGATCGTGCGGGACATGGACACCTTCTGCTACGAGCGGCAGTCGGCGGGCTCGATGGAAGTCGGCTCCTATGCGCACCGGCCGATCCTGCATCACCCCGACGACATCCCCTCCAACGACGAGGCGGCCCTCTCACCCACCGAGATGCCGTTCACCCCCGACGACTTCGACCAGCAGATGGAAGAGGCCATCGAGTTGATGGACATGCTGGGCGACGCCGAGATCCGCTACGCCATCAACGGCCTGCTGTCGCTCACTCCCGACGCCATGCCCTGCCTCGGCGAGATCCCCGAGGTGCGCAACCTGTGGTCGGCTGCGGCCATCTGGGTGAAGGAGGGTCCTGGCATGGCCCAGGTGGTGGCGGAGTGGATGACCTTCGGCTACCCGCGTGTCATCGACACCCACGGCGCGGACGTCGCCCGCTTCTACCCCGAGGAGCGCAGCGACACACACATCTGGGCCCGCGCCACCGAGCACTTCAACAAGACCTACGGCATCGTGCATCCGTCCGAGCAGTGGGACAGCCGCCGCAACCTGCGCGTCAGCCCCTACTTCTCGCGCCAGCAGGACCTCGGCGCCGAGTTCTTCCAGGCCCGCACCTGGGAACGCCCCCAGTGGTTCACGTCCAACGCCGATCTGGTGGAGCGCTACGGGCTGGCGGAGCGGGAGGTGGAATGGGACGCCCGCTGGTGGAGCCCCATCACCATGGGCGAGCACCTCAACCTGCGGGAGAACTGCGGCCTGGTGGACCTCAGCGCCTTCCAGATCTTCGAACTGTCGGGCCCCGGAGCCGTGAGCTACGCCGACCGCCTGGCCGTGAACCGAGTCGACGTGCCGGTGGGCCGCGCCGTCTACACCCCGTGGCTGACCCCCGACGGCGGCTTCCACTCCGACCTGACGATGATGCGCACCGGCCCCGAGACGGTGCGCATCGTGACGGGCGTCTTCGACGGCGGGCGGGACGAGTTCTGGGCGCAGCGGCACCTACCCACCGACGGCTCGGTCACATTCAGAAACCTCACCGACGGCATCACCACGCTGGGCCTGTGGGGACCGAACGCCCCGGCAGTCCTGAGCGCCCTGTGCGATCACCGCTGGGGCGACGCGCCCTACGGATCGGTGACCCCGATCGAGTTGCGGTGTGGCAACCGTGTCATCGAGGCGGAATTGTTCCGCATCTCCTACGTGGGGGACTCCGGCTGGGAGATCTACACGGCGTGGGACAACGGACCCGCCCTCTGGGACACCCTCATGACCGCCGGCGCCGAGTGGGGGCTGCGGCCCACCGGCGGCGGTGTGTACGGCACCTCGGGCCGCCTCGAGAAGGGCTACCGCCTCATGGGCGCCGAACTGGAGAGCGAGTACAACCCCCTCGAGGCCGGTCTGGCCCGACCCCGGGTGAAGGCGGCCGACTTCATCGGCAAGGAGGCCTACGTGGCGGCCCGCGAGGCCGGACCCCCCGAGGTCCGGATGTGCGTGCTGACCGTGGAGGACCACACCGACCGCCACGGCCGCAAGCGCTACATGCAGGCCGGCAACGAGCCGATCCTGACCGCCGGCGGCGAGCGCATCACCGACAGTGATGGGCGGATGTCGCGGGTCACCAGCGCCGGCCCCGGCCCGTCGGTGGACAAGTACCTGCTGATGAGCTACCTGCCGAACGAGCTCGCCGAGCCGGGCACCGACCTGCAGGTCATGTACATGAACGAGTTGTTCCCGGTCCGGGTGGCCGGCACGGGGCCGGTCTTCGACCCCGACGACACCCGGCTGCGGGGCTGAGAGACCGGGCGACGCGGCGGCGAGGTGGTGGCGATGCGCATCTGTTGCTGCGTGAAGCGGGTGCCGGCGCCCGGCGCCCGGATCAATGTGACCCCCGACGGCCAGGCGACCGACACCGCCCACCTCGGCTTCACCACCAGCCCGCACGAGGAGTGCGGCGTGGAGGAGGCGGTGCAACTCACCGAGGCGCACGGCGGCGAGGTGACAGTGCTCACCCTGGGCCCACCGGAGGCTGCCGAACAGTTGCGCTACGCCGCCTCGGTGGGCGCGCACAACGGGGTGCTGGTGTCCAACGACGGCTCAGCGTGGGATCCCCAGCGCACCGCCGTAGCGCTCACAGCGGCAATCCGGACCCTCGAGGAGGCCGACGGGCCCTTCGACCTGCTGATCTTCGGCAACGAGTCGGCCGACTCCGGGGGCTTCCAGGTGGGCGTCAGGGTGGCCGTCGCCCTCGGCCGGCCAATCGTGGGCGGGATCAAGGGAATCGACATCGACGGCACGACAGTGCGGGCTCGGCGCCGGACCGACGCCGGCTTCGAGGTCTACGAGTTGCCCATGCCGGCCGCCGTCGGGGTGAAGGAGGGCATCAACCTGCCCCGCTACCCCACCATGCGCGGCCGCCTGGCCTCGAAACGGCTGGAGGTCACCGTGCTGCCCGCCGAGGCCCCACAAGGGGGTCAGGCGATGCGCCGGCTGCACCGTCCCACCGACGTGACCTCCGAGACGGTGATCCTCGGTGACGGCCCCGCGGCGGCTCCCGCCGTGGTCGACGTGCTGGCAGACCTGGGGGTGTTGTAGAGCCATGCCCCGGATCCCCCTGCACGTCATTCCGGC
>JAPONU010000612.1 GCA_026713745.1 bacterium | reverse complement strand
TCCCGAACCAGACCCCCGCAAACCGCGAAAGCGTCCAACAACTCCCGATCCACACGCTCAGAACCCTGCATACCCCCAAGATCCCACACCCCGCACCAAAACGCGAGCCTTTCCACCCCGAATTACTCACCAGTCTCCTAGAGTGCCCAACGTCACAGAACGGGGTTGGGCGACGCCCGCTGCTGCATACGGCGGCACCGGGGGGGGGGTCCATCCTCCATCCTCGTTCGCTTGTCGACGCTGTTGATGGGTCATCGCACAATCCAAGGGGGAAATGAGATGACGAGAAAGAAGCACGCGAGGCGACTCCTGGCGATCGGGATGGTTCTCTCGCTGATCCTGGCGGCGTGCGCCGCCGAGGACACGGGCGACACGGACGCCGCGCTCGCTGAGGCGGCAGCAGCCGAAGCGGCAGCCGACGCGGCGCAGGCCGCCGCGGCGGCCGCAGAGGCCGAGGCCGAGCAGGCCAGGGCCGAGGCCGAGTTGGCTGCGGCGGAAGCCGCGGAGGACGAGGCCGCGGTTGCTGCGGCCGAAGCAGCGCTCGCTGAAGCCGAGGCGCAGGCTGCGGCTACCGCTGAAGCAGCAGAGGCCGCCGCCGCAGCCGCCGAAGCCGAAGCAGCGGAGGCGAGGGCGGAAGCCGACCTGGCAGCGGCCCGAGCCGCGGAGGACGAGGCGGCCGTGGCCGTTGCGGAGGCCGAGTTGGCTGCGGCGCAGGCTGCTGCCGACGCGGCCCAGGAGGCGGCGGAAGCAGCACAGGCCCAGGTCCAAGCGGCGCGGGCCGAGACCGAGGCGGCGCAAGCCGAGGCGGCAGCGGCACTGGCTGCTGCGGAGGAGGCTGCGGCTGCCGCGGGCATCGATCTCAACAACGTGATCATCAGCACGCCCAGCCTCGTGGCGCAGGCCGACTACGCCCGGGCGCCGTACGTCGCTCCGGCCCACGCCGCGGGCCTGCTGGCCTTCGGTGGCTACCTGTATCGCTATGACCCGCAGGGCGACTACGTCCCGGACCTCGCGACGGACTTCCCGGAGTTCTCCGAGGACGGCTTGACGATGACCGTGACGCTGCGCGAGGGGCTCGTCTACTCCGACGGCACGCCGGTCGTGGCCACCGACGCCGTTGTCACGCTGGAGCGCGCCAGGGACGAGGGGCCGTTCGGTGCCCAGATGGCTTCGTTCGCGGGCGCCGAGGCCGTTGACGATCGCACGATCGTCTACACCCTCAACGAGCCGTTCAGTTGCCTCAACAACCAGATCGTCTGCAGCGAGAACATGCCCCTGCACCCGCACGAGCAGGTCCTGGCCGACCCGGAGGGGTACTTCGCCAAGCCGGTGAGCGCCACGCAATACGTGATCTCGGACTGGGTTCCCGGCTCACCGACGATGGTGCTCGAGGCCAACCCCAGCTACTGGGCCGGCGAGGCCGTCATCAAGAAGCTCACGCTGGCGTCGGCCACCGATCCGATCTCGCGGCTGCTGCAGGTGACGACGGGGGCCGCGGCCATGGGCTTCGACATCCCGGCGTCGGTCCGCGCCGACCTGCCCGACGACGTGATCCAGATCGTCCACCCCATCGGCGGCACGTTCTGGTTCGTGATCCGCAGCGACGTCGAGGGACCGCTGGGCGACGTGCGGGTGCGCAAGGCCCTGTGCCTGGCCATGGACCGCAACGCCATCAACGAGAGGGCGTTCCTCGGAACCGCCGAGCCCGGCGGCTCGATCCTGTCGAGGTACCGCAGCGAGTGGGAGTACGAGGACATCGTCCCGCTGGACCGCGACGTGGATGGCGCCTTGGCGCTCCTCGCCGAGGCCGGCTACGCCGACGGCTTCACGACGCCACTGCAGACGATGGGTGCCCGCCCCGGTTGGACGGACGCCTCGACGATCCTGGCCGAGAACTGGGCGGACATCGGCGTCGAGGCCGAGGTGCAGCCTCTGGAGGACGCCATCATCATCGACAACATCATCAACCGGGCCTACGACGCCATGTGGATCGGGAGCGGTGGTCCCAACTTCTCGACCCTGCGGACCCTGTTCTACCCGGACAACTTCTGGTCCAACTCGGTCGCGTTCGCCGACGACTCGGTGACGTCCACGTTCGATGAGTTGGCCGTGGCCATGCCGAGGGGTGACATGGAGGCGTCGCAGCGCCTGCAGACCGAGGTGCAGCGTCTGGCGCTGGACATCGGGGCGAACTACTGCCCCATGGGTGAGCGCGCCGTCCTCGTCGGCAGCCGCCTGTCGCCGGACATCCTGGCGATGATCCCGGCTTCCCAGAACTTCTGGGTGGCGGCCGAGGGCGGTTAGGCACTGACACCGACGGGCCCTCGAGGCGCCCGTAACCGGACTACCAGGGTGACCTGGCCCCGCCGAACGGCTCGGTCGGGTCACCCGCCGGTCATTCGCCGCCGGTCCCGGCAGCGGATGACTCAGAGCGTTATCGGATAGGTGACCGCCACCGACGGAAGTTCTCTGTCGATTCCCGTTGGCAGCCCGCCCACCAGCGCAAACGACTACGACAATGGAACACCAAGACTCCTGGTCAAAGCCTATCCGCGCATGCTCTTGCTTGATCGCCGAACCGCGGCCGTTGAGAACGTCCTGAACCCTCGGGGAGGCTCGTGACGAACGAAGTGACGGGTTCGGTGCCGGCGACCGATGTCGTCGCCGCGGAGACCGCCAAGCGCGACCGCGTGCTGGCGCTCATCGGGCGGCGCCTGGTGCGGGCGATCCTCGTGGCGTGGGGAGTCTCGCTGCTGGCTTTCGCCGTCGTGCGCATCGTCCCGGGTGACCCTGTGGCGACGCTGCTCGGCGAGGAGGCCACTCCCGACCGCGTCGAGGTGCTGCGGGAGCGACTCCATCTCGACGGGTCGGTCGTCTCGCAGTACGGCAGCTGGATGGGCGATGTCCTGCGCGGCGATCTGGGCCAGTCGCTCCAGTCCACGAGACCGGTGCTGGACACCATCGGTGATCGGCTGCCGATCAGCCTGTGGCTCGTCGGGTTGGGCATGGTGTTCGCTCTGATCCTGGCGATACCGCTCGGCGTGCTCGGAGGGCTGACGCGCTCGAACTGGTACAAGCAGGGTTTCGGCCTCGGATCGGCGGCGCTGATCGCCACGCCGCCCTTCGTCACCGGTGTGCTCCTGCTCCTTGTCTTCGGCGTGCGGCTGCGGTGGTTACCCGTCGCCGGCTACGTCGATACGTTCCCGCAGAACCTGGAGTACCTGCTGCTGCCGGCGATCGCCATCGGTATCCCGGTGGGAATGATCTTCGCCATCGTCCTGCAGGAATCCATCCGCGAGACCAACGCGGAGGAGTTCGTCGAAACGGGGCTGGTCTGGGGGCTCGCCAAGCCCCAGTTCGTCTGGCGCTACCTGCTGCGCCCTTCCATCGCCCCGGTGATCGGCCTCATGGGATACATCGTGGGCGCCAACCTGGCCGCGGCGGTGGTCGTGGAGACGGTGTTCAACCTCGAGGGGATCGGTACCTACCTGGTGCGGGCGGTGCTGGCGCGTGACTACCCCGTGGTGCAGGGCACTCTGTTCACGTTCGGTTTCATCGTGGTCGTCGTGCACTTCCTGAGCGACACGGTGTCCGCGCTGATCGATCCCCGCTCCCGGACGCTGTCGTGACCGCGCTGATCGATCCCCGCTCCCGGACGCTGTCGTGACCTCGCTGGGCGATTCTCGTGCTCGGGTGCTGTTGTGACCTTGTTGGGCGATTCTCGTGCTCGGGTGCTGTTGTGATCTTGTTGGGCGATTCTCGTGCTCGGGTGCTGTTGTGATCTTGTTGGGCGATTCTCGTGCTCGGGTGCTGTTGTGATCTTGTTGGGCGATTCTCGTGCTCGG
>JAPONU010000611.1 GCA_026713745.1 bacterium | reverse complement strand
GGTGGCTCCGGTGTTGCGCCTCGTCACGACTGGTCCGGCGATCGGGGCCCCGAGGATCCCGGTCCGGCGAAGGGCGCCGAGAGTCGCGGCGGCGTCGAGCGGGAGCGCGGCGACGCCGGCGCTCCGGCCCCCGAGGTCCCGGGCGGCCGGAGCGCACCCGGCGCGGTGCTGCCCGAGTCGTGCTTCGAGGTGATGGACCTCGGCCGGCGGGCGCTGCTGGTGTGCGAGCGGGCGCAACTCGACGGCGAGGGCGCCGCCGCACCCTACAAGGGCGACGGTACGTGGCCTTGGCCCGCCAAGCCGGGCGACGGGTGGTGGTCCGGCCCCGGCACTCCCGGTGACGGGAAGTGGAGCGGTACGTGGCCTTGGCCCGCCAAGCCGGGCGACCGGTGGTGGTCCGGCCCCGGCACGCCCGGTGACGGGAAGTGGAGCGGCTCGGGGTTCCGCGATGGCGGCTGGGCCGGGGGATGGGGTCCGTGGGGCGCCGAGCCGGGGCTCGGCACACCGGGGTTCCCGGACTTCTGCCTCGAGGGCGAGTTCGACGGTTACGCCTTCGGTAGCTGCTCCGGAAGCTCCGAGGGCGTTCCGTTCGCCGAGGGAGTCCCGGACCGGTTGCCGCGCCGCGGGATTCCTCGAGGGCCGGGGTGGGAGTTCGGGTTCGCCGAGGACTTCGGCGGGTTGGTTTCCGAGGGGTGGTTGGCGGAACTGTTCGAGACGGTGCTCGGGCTGCTGCTCCCCGACCTGCTCGACGGATCCGGCGAGCCGCCCCGCGGCGCCGAAGGAGCATTTGAGGACGGGACTCCGCAGGGCTCGACTCCCGGCCAGTCGACGGAGGAGACGTTCGAGGGCTCGCTCGGATCGATCCTGCGGGAGTTGTTCGGCGGCACCGACTCGCCGGCGGACTCCGGCGAGGGATTCGATCTCGGTGGCTTCGACCTTGAGGGCTTCGATCTCGGTGGCTTCGACCTTGAGGGATTCGATCTCGGTGGCTTCGACCTTGAGGGATTCGATCTCGAGGATTTCGATCTCGGTGATCTCGACCTCGGTGGTTTCGATCTCGAGAACTTCGATTTCGGGGGGTGGGAGGACCTGATTCCGGAGACCGGCGGCGACCTGCCGGGCGACGTGCTCGACGTCCTGCTTCGCTTGCTGTTCGGGGGCGTGGACCTCGATGGGCTCGAGGACGTGATTCCCGACGAACTGGACGAGGGATTCCTCGGCGCCCTGCTCGGGTCGCTGTTCGAGGGATTGGACATCCGGGTTCTGGAACCGGAGGCCCCGGACTTGCCGCCGGCCGCGGACCCGACCGCCGCCTGAGCGATCCCTGCGCGTCCCGCTCGGTGCGTTGCGGGCGCCCGGCGGGGGCCGCTCGCTCGCTAGGGTGGCCGCTCGTGGGGTGCGGTCCGGGAGGTGCACGGTGACGGCGGCGGCCCGTCCGGGTGACTTCGCCGGCCGGGCCGGTGTGGCGTTCGTGAGCGGCGGCAGCGGCGGCATCGGCGCGGCGGTCTGCCGGCTGCTGGCCGAGCGAGGCGCCGAGGTGGTGTTCACGTACAACAGCAACGCTGCCAAGGCAGGCGCTCTGGTGGACGAGATCGAATCCGCCGGCGGGAACGTGCGGGCCGTGCAACTCGACCTCTCCGACACGGGCGCGGTTGCGGCGGCCGTCGAGCAGGCGGCAGCCGGCGGGCTGCACACCGTGGTCTATGCCTCCGGGCCGTACGTGTCGATGGAGTATGTGGCGCGCATCGATCCCGAGCGGTTCTGGCGGCAGTGCTCCCAGGACGTGCTGGCGTCCTACAACGTCGTGCACGCCTCGCTGCGGTACCTGCGTGCCGCCCGGGGGGCTCTGGTGGCGGTCACGACCTGCGCCACCGAACGGTTCCCCAAACGCGACTCGCTCTCCTCGGTGCCCAAGGGTGCCGTCGAGGCGCTGGTGCGGGCGGTCGCAAAGGAGGAGGGCCGTTACGGCGTGCGGGCCAACTGCGTCGGGCCGGGGCTGATGGCCGACGGCATGGCCGAGACGTTGATGTCCACCGGCGAGGTCGACGAGCGCGCCCAGGCGGAGGCCCTCGGCGACATCGCCCTGGGCCATTTCGGCAGGGCGACCGACATCGCCGAGGCGGCGTGCTTCCTGGCCTCGGACCGGGCGGGTTACATCACCGGCCAGAAATTGGACGTGGACGGCGGCTGGACCCTCTGAACCGCCCTTGCCGCGGCCTTGCCGTGGTCTCGGTGCGGCAG
>JAPONU010000610.1 GCA_026713745.1 bacterium | reverse complement strand
GGGTGGCGGGGGTGGTGGAGTGGCGGGGTGGGGGTGGTGGGCGGGGGGTCGCGGCGCGGGGGCGGGGGGCGCTGGACTGGCGAGGGTCCGACTGGGAGGAGGAGGGTCGGGGCGCCGGGGCGCCGAGGGCGGGGGCCGGGGCGCCGAGGGCGGGGGCGGGGGGAGCAGCGGCGAGTGGCGGCGGGGCCCCCGCCGGGGCGCCGGCGCCCCCGCCGCCCCCCGCCCCTGCTCCCCCCGCCCCCGCCCCCGGCGTCGCGGCGCCCCGACCCTCCTCCTCCCACCTCGACCCTCGCCAGTCCAGCGCCCCCGCCCTCGGCGCGCCGCCCCTCCGCCAACCGCCCCGCCCTCGTCAGTCCAACGCCCCCGCCCCCGCCCTCATCATCCCGGCGCGCCGCCCCTCCCCCTCGTCATCCCGCTCCGATCCCGTCGAGCTGCCGGGCGAGGCTCGTGCCGGCTTGATCCCATCGGGGCGAGCCGCCGAGCACGTCCTCCGGATGTGACATCGGTCACATCCCCTGATGGCTGCGGCTCGGGCGACCCAGCCGCAGCGACAGATCCCGCTGACCTGGGATTTTGGCGACCCCGCCCATTGAGCGCCGGCGGGGATACGACTTCTTTGTCATATGTTCTACGACTATTCAATACGGATGTTGTCTTACTGTCACATACAGCCTATAGTATTCGGAGAAGCAATCAAGAGCGGCGGGGCCGCTCGGGGGAATGTTCGAGAGGGGGTGACCGCGGATGAGTGACGGATCAACGGTCTGCGATGCGGAGCGCGGCGCGCCGGGCGCTGCGGATTCGGCGTCTGCCGGCGCGGGACCGCTTGGCGGCGAGGAAACAGGCGCGGGACCGCTTGGCGGCGGTGTGGCGGGTGTGGCGCGGGGCCGTGAGTGGGCGGTGCTGGGTGAGTGGTTGGCGTCGCCTCCGCCGTCGTTGCGCGAGGTCGGTCTGGAGGTGTTGCAGGAGCGGTTGACGTACATGGGTCGGGCGCGGTCGTTCCTGGCCGCCGCGGAGGCCGACGTGGTCGCTGAGATCGCGCGGCGCGACGGCGACGCCGCGGCCGAAGAGACGTTGTGCCGGGTCCAGAAGCGTTCCCGCCGCGGTGCCCGCAAGGCAGTGAAGGCCGCGGCGCAACTCGGGTGGGCGCCGGGCGTGGCGGAGAAGCTCGCCGGCGGCGCCATCACGCCGGAGGCGGCGGGGGTGATCCTCGACGCGGCCGGCGAGACGCCGGTGGACCAGCAGGCGCTGCTCGACGCGGCGGAGTCCGAGCCCGACGACCTGTTCCGCCGCACCCTGAAGGACCACGTCAACGAGCGCACCAGCGAGCAGGAACTCCAGCGGCGACGCGACGGGCAGCGCCGCCGGCGACGCGCGTCGATCAGCGAGCAGCCCGACGGCATGTTCCACCTGTTCGCGCAGTTCGACCCACTCACCGGCGCGCGGGTGCAGGCCGCGCTGGTAGCCAAAGCCGACGAACTGTTCCGCAAAGAGGACTCCACCGATCGCCCCACCGCACCGCAACGCTTCGCCGACGCGCTCGCCGAGTCGGTGTGCGCCAACACCGCCGCCGGCGTTCCCGCGGGCGTGGAGTTGCTCGTCCTCGCCGACTACGACCAGGTCAACGACGCCATCAGCAACGCCCGCCTCGCGGACGGCACCCGCCTCACCGAAGCCGAGACCCTCGCCGTGGCCTGCGACGCGAAGATCCTGCCGGGCATCTTCAACAAACACACCGGCAACGTCGCACTCGGCCGCTCCAAGCGGAAGATCCCCCCATGGCTGCGCAAACAACTCATCGCCCGCGACGGCGGCTGCATCGGCTGCGCCGCCCACCACCAGATCTGCGAAGTCCACCACCGCAAGCACTGGCAACACGGCGGCGAAACCACCCTCGAGAACACGTGCCTACTCTGCTGGCGCTGCCACCACGTACGCGTCCACCAAAACGGCGAAACAATCACCCAACACCCCGGAGGCAGACTCACCCTCGCACCACCGACCAACCCCAAACCCGACCCGCCAGACCCGCCACCGCGCAACGGGCACCGCGGGTCTCGCCACCGAACCGGCCGGCGCGGAGCTTCGTCGAGTCCCCGCTCGCCGGCGACGCTCCTCTAGGAGTGTCTGAGCAATGGCAATCCGGCTGCTTCCGGCGATTCACCCGATGGCGCGGCGGCATCGGCGCGGGCAGCGTCCCGCCGGCTCCGTGCGGAACATGATCTCCGGTTGTCTCTTCGTGCGAAGCCGCTCGTCGAGCGGATCTGCCTGCGCGACCGGCAGCGGCAGCGTCCCGGCGGCGACGGTGCGAAACCGTTGGCAATCCCCGTCAGCCGCTGGCTGGTGCTGTGTCCACTAACCCTCGGAGGGGTGCGTCAGACGTCGTCAAGCCGGCGAGATGCACAGAACGGCTGGTTGCACACCCAACCGGCTGCGCTGGTTGGATACTCAACGCCGCGCGCGAACGTTTGTGAACAGGGCACTAGCGTTGGCGCATGGGCAGCCGCGCGTTGTGGCGTGGCCGGACGAGGCGACGGCGATGCCCGAAGCGGTGCGGGCCAGTTGGGGCATGGGCAGCCGCGCGTTGTGGCGTGGCAGGCCCTCGCGCGCGAACGTTTGTGAACAGGGCACTATCGTTGGAGCTGTGATCGAGATCGCGCAACTGGCTGCGACGGCGTTCGACCGTCCCGAGGAGGAGGTCTACTACCCGGAGGAGGGGCCATTCCCGCCGGACGGACAACACTGGCACGCGTGCATCGACGTGGTGTCGCAGCTGCGAGGCTGGTTGCGCCGCAAGCCCGGCGGCAACCGCACCTGGGTCGGCACCGCCCAGCAAATCCACTACAACCGGCGCGGCTCCTGCCGTTTCGTGATCCCCGACGTGGCGGTTTTCTTCGGGGTGGACGCCGCCGAACTGGAACAGCGCGACCACCACCGCGACTACTACAGGGTCTGGGAGACCCGCGTTGCGCCGGCATGGGTGCTGGAGGTCGCACAGGTGCACTTCGACTACTACGACCAGATGAGATCCAACCCCGAATCCCTCGACGGAGACAGCGACATCGGCATCTACGCCGCTCTCGGCGTCGCCGAGTTCTGGCGCACCGACCCCACCGGGCGTGGCATCCTCACGACGCCGCTGCAGGGCTACCGTCTCGCCGACGGGAAGTGGCATCCGGCCCACATCAGCGCCGACGCCGGCGGCGCCCTACGGGGCCACAGCGACGTACTCGGACTCGACTTGTGCTGGCGGGACGGCAAACTGAGCCTGTTCGACCCCGCCACCGACACGTGGCTGCCCACCTACGACGACCTGCTCAACGCCCACCTCGACGCCGGAACCCGCGGCGACTGAATAGCGAGGGAGATCACTCCCCGCGGCACCGGAGCGGTGCGAGCAACCGCCTCGAGGACGTCCTCCACTCCGGCGGCTAACCCCGAATCCACGATCACGACCTCAACCCCACCGAGGCTCTCGACGCGTATCGGGCCGCGTCCCACCCGCTGGAGGGGCGGGCCGCGGGGGCGCGGGCTCAGCCGACGCCGGTGATGCCGCCGCCGGTGAGGGACGTGAACGGCGGGTAGATGAGGATGCCGGCCAGCGCCAGGGCGACGCCGGTGGCGGGCAGGACGACGATCTGGGCGCGGCGCGACGCCTTCTCGCGCTCGGCGGACACCGTGTTCTCCCAGAGCGAGCGGGCGGCGTTGAGCACCGCATCGGAGACGCGGGTGCCGCGCTCGACGGCGAGTCCGAGG
>JAPONU010000609.1 GCA_026713745.1 bacterium | reverse complement strand
GCGGGATCCGTCCGCTGAATGGCCTGCCCGGCGGACTGCCCCACAGCGCGACCACCTCTCGACGTCATCCGCACCAGTACTGTGACCCCTCTCTGCATGCTTGACATTTCGCAGTGTGGTGCTATTGACATAATTCACACATGTCGTGTGCCATTCCACATGGACAAGTTCCTAGCCTGTCCCTGTGCTCCTGTCGCAGCGATCCTCGCCTCCCGTGACTGCCGGGAGGCCGGTCGGCATCCGCCGCCGTTGGGGGCGTCCCTTGGTGCCTGTCCGGTTCGCGATCTGTCTCTGTGCGTTGCCACTCCTCCTGGGATGCTCGTCCGATGTGTACAGCCTCTGGTTCAGCTACGTGCCTGCGCTGGACTCCTCCGCCGGCGTCGAGGGCGTCTGCCCGGATGGGGATCCGGTCCTCAGCGACGTCGTCGACCCCAGTGAGGTCATGCAGTGGGCCCCGACGGTCTGCGCCATCTTCGACCCCGCCGACGCCTCCACGGCGTTGTGCGTCATCTCCTACGAGTCAGGCGGCGACCCCGACAGTACGAACCCCGACGACCCGGGACGCGGCTCGTTCGGATTGATGCAGATCAACTCCGACTGGTGGATCGGGTCGGAATATCACGAGCGCATGGTCGAGTGGTTCGGGCGAGATGATGAGACATACCTGGATCCCGCGGTGAACATCGGCGCCGCGGCCCTGCTCGTCCACGATCCCAGCCTCACTGGATGGCATGCCTGGGCATCGAGCAAGCTCTGCCCCCACCGCCACCACAGTCCACACAGTGAAATGGCCTGACGGTTCCCCGCACCCGCTGGCGTACAGGGACGACCAAGGGCAGCAGGCACCAAAACAGCGGGCACGAGAACAGCGGGCAGAAGAACAGCGGGCAGGAGAACAGCGGGCAGGAGAACAGCGGGCAAGTCTTCCGGCAACCGCCCGCCCTCTGACCAATGGGCGTCGCCGGACCGCGTCGAAGCCGCGGCCATCCCGCCAATCGCTGCTCAATGACCAATGATCAATCTGGGCGCCAACGTGGCCCTCGGGCCGCGGACGCAGGCCGCGGTCATCCCGCCGATCGCTGCTCGATGATCAGGTTGCCGAACTCGTCGACGCGGGCACCGAAGCCGGCCTCGACCACCGTGGTGGCGTCGGGCTGCTCCAGGACCGCCGGCCCCTCCACGACCGTGCCCACCGGCAGATCCAGCCGGGCGAGGATCGGGGTGTCGGTCCAATGGCCCGCGCCGTAGACGGGCCGCGTCGCGGGCCGGCCGGGGGCGTCACGGCCGTCTTCGGGGGCGAATGCACGAGGATCGATCGGCGAGCGCCGTCCGACGACGATGGTCCGCACTGAGAGCAGCCGGGTCCTCACATCCTGCAACGTGCGCCCGTAGGCGGCGACATATGCGCGGTCGAAAGCGGCCTGGATGCTTTCGGACCCCAGATTCTCCGGGTCGGGCGCGTCGACCACGATCGTGTGGGTCTGGCCCTCGTAGGCCATGTCGAATTCGTGACGCACCGACGGGTCCCGCAGTGGCAGGCCGCTGTCCGCAAGGAAGTGTCGCAGCCGCTGCTCGGCCTCGCGCAGTCGGAGACCCAGGGTCCGCGGATCGACCGAGGTCACGTCGAGGTTGACGGTCCGGACGATGTCATGGCGGAAGTCGGCGATCAGGCACCCGAAGGCACTGACGACGCCGGGGTACCGGGGGATCACGGCACCGCCCAAGCCCGTGGCCCGGATCAGCTTGCAGGCGTGCAGCGCCCCGGCGCCGCCGAACGTCATCGACACGAAGCGGGCCGGGTCGAGCCCCCGCTCGACGGACACCAGCCGGATCGCCCCCGCCATGGAACTCGTGGCGACGTCGACGATGGCCTCCGCCGCGTCCTCGACGCTCAGCCCGAGCGGCTCGGCGACCTCCCGGTCGACGGCCCGGCGAGCCGCTCCGGTGTCGAGAGGATCCAGCCCGCCGATCGGCGCCTCCCCGTTGATGCGCCCCAGCACGAGGTGGGCGTCGGTGACGGTGGGGCGCCGGCCGCCGGCGCCGTAGCACGCCGGGCCGGGAACCGATCCCGCCGACTCCGGTCCCACCCGCAGCAGGCCGCCGGCGTCGATACGGGCGATGGAACCGCCACCGGCGCCGATCGTGGAGATCTCGATCATCGGCGTCCGGATGACCAGCCCGAAGTCGATGCTGGTCTGGGCACTCGTGATGCTGCGCCCCCCGGCGACGACGGCCACGTCGAAGCTCGTCCCGCCCATGTCGCAGGTGATGACGTCGTCGTACCCGGCCACCGCCGCCAGGTACGAGCAGGCGATCACCCCCGCCGCCGGCCCGCTGAGGGCGGTCCGCACCGGCAGGGCGCGCGCCGCCTCGGCGGTCAGCGCTCCCCCGTTGGACTGCACGAGGAAGAAACGGCCGCTGAACCCCCGCTCTGCCAGAACCGCCTCCAGGGACGCCAGGTAGCCGCCCACGACGGGCTGGAGGGCGGCATTGAGGGCCACCGTGGAGGTGCGCTCGAACTCGCGGATCTCCGGCAGGATGGCGTGCGCCGCCGTGACGTAGGCGTTGGGCCAGACGGCGCGCACGGCCTCCAGGGCGCGCGCCTCGTTCGCCGGGTTGGCGTAGGCGTTCAGGAAGGCGATGCAGCAGGTCTCGGCCCCGGCGGCGAGCAGGGCTCGTGCCCGCTCGGCCACCTCACCGGGGTCGATCTCCACGAGCACCGTGCCGTCGGCAAGAACCCGCTCGGCCACCTCGAGGCGCAGGTGCCGCGGGATGATCGGCTCGAAGTCCCCCCACAGCCCCCAGGTGCGGGGACGGTCACGTCGGCGCATCTCCAGCACGTCGCCGAAGCCCTCGGTGGTGATCAGCCCGGTGGGGGCCGTCTTCCGCTCCAGCAACGCGTTGGTGCCCACGGTGGTGCCGTGCACGATGGTCGAGACGGCGCCCGGCGAGGGCACCACCGCCCCCAGACCCGCCAGGAAGCCGTCGGCCTCGCGGCCCCGCGTGGAGGGGACCTTGGCGACGCGCAGTTCCCCGGAGCGCTCGTCGAGGGCGCAGACATCGGTGAAGGTGCCGCCGACGTCGATACCCACCACGACGCCGACGCGGGGAGTGTGCCCGCTCACCGGCCGTCCTCCCGGACTGCCTGGCTAGCGGCGGTCCCCGGCGACTCCAGCGTCCCCGGCGGCTCGGGTGGCTCGGGTGGCTCGGGTGGCTCCAGCGTCCCCGGCGGCTCGGGTGGCTCGGGTGGCTCGGGTGACTCGGGCGGCTCGGCCGTCCCCGGCGGCTCAGTGGTCCGCGGGTCGGTGCCGTAGGCCTCCCGGACGTGTCGGGGCGTCACGTAGCCGAGGCGGAGGTCCCGGGCCAGGGCGCCGGCGGGCCGCTCCGCCGGATCGCCGTAGCCACCCCCTCCGGGGCTGGCGATGCGCACCCGG
>JAPONU010000608.1 GCA_026713745.1 bacterium | reverse complement strand
TTTCAATGGGCTCTCACAGAGTTCTGCCGTCCAATGCCACCACGTCCGCGCCGTCACCGCGAGTCGGGTCGAGGAAAGAAGAGGCCACATCGGCCCGGTTGTGCTCGGCCAGATCCGCGAGGTGCTCGGCCGCATCCTCGATATCCCCGAGTAGGCGAGCGTCGAGACCCCATGGAAGCGATTCGATGGATCAATCTGTCACGCTGCTAGCGCACCTAGTGCCGAGGCTAACGACGCAGGTCGAGGACGCCGCCACAGACGCCCTCGCCTTCATTCTGAACAGATCCGCGGCCTGTCGCAGTGCACTGGACCACGTCCTGCGGGGCGCTGAGTTCGCTCCCGAACCCATCGTCCGAGTCGAGACACAGGTGACTTACGACGACGGCTCCCGTCCCGACATGCTCGGCTACGACAGGAACGGGACGAAACGTCTGGTCGTCGAGGCGAAGTTCTGGGCAGCTCTTCAACCGGCTCAGCCTCGCGGCTACATCGAGCAGCTCGACGCGCCGGGCCCTGGCGTCCTGCTGTTCATCGCCCCCGAGAGCCGGATCGAGACTCTCTGGGCGGAGATCAGGCGCCGGATGGAGAGCGACGACAGCACGGAACCGAAGGACGTCGAGCGAATCCGTCGACTGGATGAGTTGACGGGAACCCCTGATCAAACCCGGATAGCCCGGATCGTTGATTCCGACGAGTGCCTGATCGACAAGCGACTGATGCTGATCAGCTGGACCGGGCTCTTGGATGCCATGAGCGGCGCCGTCGTCGATGGCAAGGTTGCGTCGGACATCGGGCAGCTTCGCGGTCTTGCAGCCCAAGAGGACAAGGAGGCTTTCAAGCCGATCCACGCGGAGGAATTCGGCCTCACCCTGCCACGGCGCATCCGAGGGTTGAATCGGCTGATCGACGATGTGATCAAGATCGGCCGGGCGCGGGGGTGGATCACCACCAAGGGGTTGAAGGCAACCCCGCTCAAGGAGGGGTACGGCCGCTACTTCAGATTCGTCGAAGCTCCTGGGATCTTGCGCCTCAGCGTCCACTACCACCTATGGGCCACGAGCGGCGACACTCCGCTGTGGCTGATGATCGGCGACAAGGTTCCGCTTGACCCCGAAGGGCTGCACGACAGACTCCTTCCGGCGGTCGAACTCTTCGGTTGGAGTACCACCCACACCCCGCCCGGATACAGCGCAGGCATACCGATCCACTTGAAGGCCCGCGTGGAATACGAGTTGGTCCTTGACGACGCACTCCGCCAGATCGGAGAGATAAGAGAGTTGGTCGACAGGGCCGGGAAGAGCCCTGAGGAATCGACGGCGGAAGCAACCAGCGGCTGATGGCTGAATCTGTAGCCAACCGGCACAGGCAGCCAATTCCAGAGTCCGCCCGAGTTCTCACAGACCTGGATTCCGGCCTTCGCCGGAATGACGATCGCTCGTGGCGAGGGTGTCGCCTGCGGCCCGCAAGGCCGCCGGCGACACCCTCGGGGTTTGGCTACTCGCCGCCCTCGTTCAGGACGACGGTGGCGCGGCTCCAGCCGCTGCCGCCGGCGTCGAGACCCTCGGCCTCAAGGTTGGCAATGGCCTCCAGCGCGATGTCTGTGCGGTAGGCCTCACCCTCCGGTTCGGCCGAGAGGATTCCCTCGGTCACCGCGACGTCGACGGTCTGGTCCCACAGAGTGTCATCCATGACACCGATGCCGTTGGTGGACGGCCAGATGAGGGCGTTGATCTCATTCAGCTGCCACGTCTGGTGCGACCGGCCCAACGTCGGGGCGTTGTCCAGTACCACGTCCACGCAGGCATCCGCCTGGTCGCGGCACCAGATCCACCCGGCCAAGGTGCCCTGCACGAACCGCACGGCGGTGTCGCGGTAGGCGGCGTCGCTCTCGAGGAGGTCGGCGTCGGCCCAGATGGCGTCCTGCAGCATGGCCGTGCCCACGTCGTTCCAGTTGATGACCACGAGGTCCTCCGGCTGGAACAGCTCGCCGGTATCGGGGTTGACGGCCTCCAGCACCTGGGCGTACTCGTTGTAGATCATGGCCTGGGCGGCGTCGATCTCCCGGTTCAGCAGCGCCGACATGTCGAAGTTCTGCTGGACGAGCGTCACGTCGCTGTCGGGGTCGATGCCGTTGCGGCGCAGACCGGCCAGCAGCTCGAACTCGTTGCCGAAGCCCCAGTTGCCGACGGTCTTGCCCTCCAAGTCCTCGACGCCCTCGATACCCGAATCGGCCCAGGACACCTGCAAGGTGGCGCTCCGCTCGAAGATCTGGGCGATGTTCACGACATTCGCCCCCTCCTCGCGAGGCACGAGCCCCCGCGGCACCCATGACACGGCGAAGTCGGCGCCGCCGGAGTCCAGCACCGGGATCGGCACGATCTCCACACCGCCTTCCAGGATCGTCACGTCCAGGCACAGGTCCTCGTAGAGGCCCTGGTCCTTGGCGGCGTAGTAGCCGGCGAACTGCGACTGGGTGAACCACTGCAACTGCACCGTGACCTCAGTCAGCCCGTCACACCCTTCCTCGGCCGGCGCGGGCGCAGGCTCAGGTGCGGGTGCCGGCTCGGCCGGGGGAGGCGGCGGCGCCGCTTCGGGCTCGTCCTCCCCGCCGCACGCAGCAGCCACCAGCGCGACGGCCAGCAGCGTCGCCGGCAATCGCCGGACAAGTCGCTTCTTCGAGGTCTTCATCCTCTTCCCTTTCCGTATTCTCTTTTCCCGTTTTCTCGGCGGGCGGGTTGCGAGGAACCCACCCGGAGATCTGTTGGCGCCGCTCAGCCGGCTGCGGTGGCCCTGACGTAGCGGCCTGTCACGAGTCGTTCCAGGATCAGGGCCGCGAAGTAGAGCGCGATTCCGACGATGCTGCCGGCCACGACCGCCGCCCAGGCCACGTCGTATCTCGTGAACTGCGCATTCTGCGTGATGATGTTGCCGAGGGTGTCCTGGCGGCCGCCGAAGTACTCCACGACGATGGCGGCGATGACCGCCAGTGAGGCCACCAGGCGCAGCGCCGTGAAGAAGAACGGCAGGGCGTTCGGGATACGGACCGTGCGCATGATGCGCCAGTCGCTCGCCGCATAGGACTGCATCAACTCGACCTGCTCGTCGCCCACCTCGGTGAGGCCCCTGGCCGTGTTGATGAACACCGGGAAGAAGACGAGCAGCACCACCACCGCCTGGTTGGAGCGCGGCGACGTGATGCCCAACCAGTTGTTGAACAGGGGGGCCAGGGCGATGATCGGGATGGCGTTGATGGCCACCGCCAGCGGGGTGAGCGTCTCGTTCGCGGTGCGGAACCGTGTGACGATCAGAGCGGCCACGACGCCGAGCACGACACCGCCTGCGAGTCCGCTGAGGATTATGAAGCCCGTGACACGCGAGGCCATCTGTACCTCGGAGATGTTCTCGCCCAGCGCGACGGCGATCTCGCTGGGCCGCGGCAGCACGAATCCCTCGGGGTCGGTCGCCCACAGCAGCAGCTCCCACAGTCCCAGCGCCGCCGCCCCGAAGACGGTCGGCGGCAGCCAGGCGCCGCCGCGCAGGAACTTCACGTGGCCTCCACCGAGCGCAGCGTGCGCCGTACCCGCGACACGCTGCGGAAGAACTCCTCGGTGTCGCGCACCAGCGGGGTTCGTTCGGGCAGTTCGATGGGGATCTCCGCTGCGATCCGCGCCGGTCGGGCCGACATGACCGCCACACGCGTCGAGAGAAACACCGCCTCGGGGATCGAGTGGGTGATGAAGATGACCGTCGTGGCCGTCTCCCGCCAGATCTTCAACAACTCGGCCTGCATGTGCTCGCGGGTCATCTCGTCGAGGGCGCCGAACGGCTCGTCCATCAGCAGCAGAGCCGGCTCGAAGCTGAGTGCCCGTGCGATGGCGACACGCTGCTGCATCCCTCCCGAGAGCTCGCTGGGATAATGCGAGTCGAACCCGCCGAGGTCCACCAGCTTCAGCATCTCGACGGCCCTGGCGCGCCTGCGGGACTTCGACCAGCCCATCAACTCCAGCGGCAGTTCCACGTTGCGGATCGCCGAGCGCCAGTCCAGCAGCCCCGCCGCCTGGAACACCATCCCGTAGTCGCGCGCCAGGCGGGCCTCCTGCGCGCTGCGGCCGTTGACCGACAGCTCGCCGGCCGTGGGTTCGATGAGACCGCCGACCAACCGCAGCAGGGTGCTCTTACCGCATCCGGAGGGGCCGATGATCGACACGAACTCCCTCGGCCGGACCGCCAGGTCGAGGCCACTGATGGCCGTCACGGCGTTGGGCCTGTCGGGGTTGAAGGTCTTCTCCAGGCCGGCGATCTGAAGCACCAGTTCCTCTGCGGCTGCTCCGGGGGCTCCCTGCGGTTCCGGCGTACTCATCGTGCCAACTCCCCTCGCCGGGCCAGCACGAGACGCTCGGCGAGCGCAACCGCGCCCACCGCAACCAGCCCGGTGATGCAGGCGCCGATGACCGCCACGTAGAGTCGCTCGGGTCCGGTGATGTACTTGCCGGCAAAGTCCAGGATCAGCCTCCCGAGGCCGCCGCGGACCCCCGCGGAGATCTCCCCCACGATTGCGCCGACCACGCTGGCGGTGGCGGCGATGCGGAACGCCGGGAACAGGAATGGCAGCGACGCCGGCAACTGCAGGCGGCGCAGCACCTGACGCCGGCCGGCCGCGTAGGACTGCATCAACTCGGTGGCCTCAGGAGACGGCGACTGCAACCCGCGCAGCCCGTTCACCGCAACCGGGAAGAACGTGAGGTAGGTGGCGATCAGCGAGACCGACATCCAGTCCTCCCACTCCCAGGGCAGGAAGCCGAAGTTGGTGCGGCCCCACACCACCACGATGGGGGCGATGGCGATGAGGGGAACCGTCTGGCTGGCGATCACGTAGGGCAGCACACCTCGCTCGGCGCGCCGCGACTGCAACAGCACCACCGCGATCGCCAGCCCGATGATGGTGCCCGCGCCGAACCCCACAGCCGCCTCGCGGAGCGTGAACAGGGCGCCGTCGAAGGTGAGCTTGCCAATGGTGGTCCCTCCCTCGCGAGGGGCCTTGCCGAACTCGGCCAGGATGTCCAGCACCGGGGGCATGTTCTTGTCGTCGCTGCGGGGCAGGAACGAACCCACCACCCACCAGTCCCGCTGGGTGTCGTCGATGGCCTGACCGACGGCCTTGTAGCCGGTATAGAGCAACGCCAGCGCCACCAGGAAGACGGCGAATATCAGCGATCGACGGGCCCTTTGGCGGCGGGACGTCGAGCTGGATGCCACAGGCGGCTAGCCGCCCATCGCCGCGATGATGCCGCCGTACGCCTCCAGCGTCTCGTCCGGCTGGTCGTGCATGAGGTAGACCGCGAACTGGTCGACGCCCAGCCCTGCGAGTTCCTGGAGCCGCTCGACGTGTGCCTCGGGCGGTCCCAGGAGGCAGAACCGGTCCACGATCTCGTCGGGCACGAAGTCGGTGTGGGTGTTCTCCGAGCGTCCGTGTTCGCTGTAGTCGTAACCCTCCCGGCCCTCGATGTAGTCGGTGAGCGCCCGCGGCACCCCCGAACCGTCGCCGCCGTAACGCCCCACCAGGTCGGCCACGTGATTGCCGACCATGCCGCCGAACCAGCGCACCTGGTCACGCTGGTGCGCCAGGTCGTCGCCCACGTAGGCGGGAGCCGCCACACAGATCGTCAACGCTTCGGGGTCCCGCCCGGCCTCGGCGGCGGCGGCCCGCACCGCACCGATGGTCCAGGCGGCGATGTCCACGTCGGCGAGTTGCAGCACGAAGCCGTCCGCCTGCGCCCCGCACAGCGCCAGGGCCCTCGGCCCGTAGGCCGCCATCCACATCGGCAGGCTGCCCTCGCCGCGCCACGGGATCCGCAGCGGTTGGCCGTTGTGGGTCACCTCGCGCCCCTCGGCCAGACCCTTGATGACCTCCATGGCCTCGGCCAGCGTGGCGAGGCTGCACGGGCGGTTGCCGATGACCCGCATCGCCGAGTCGCCGCGCCCGATGCCGCACACGGTGCGCTCCCCGAACATGTCATTGAGCGTGGCGAACAGCGAGGCGATGACCGACCAGTCGCGCGTGCCGGGGTTCGTGACCATCGGACCCACCACCATGCGCTCGGTGACGGCGAGCATCCGCGAGTAGATCACGAACGGCTCCTGCCAGAGCACGTGGGAGTCGAAGGTGTAGGCGTGGCTGAAGCCGAGCCCCTCGGCCCGGGCGGTGAGGTCGATAACACGCTGCGCGGGCGGGTCGGTCTGGAGGACGAGGCCGAAGTCCATGCCGGTTCCTTTCTCCGAGGCGACGTTCCGGGGTGCTCTCAGCGGTTCCGCGGGAAGCCCAGGTCGACGCTGCTGGTCGCAGGGTCGGGCCAGCGGCTGGTGACGACCTTGGCGCGGGTGTAGAAGTGGATGCCCTCGGGGCCGTACATGTGCGTGTCGCCGAACAGCGAACCCTTCC
>JAPONU010000607.1 GCA_026713745.1 bacterium | reverse complement strand
GGTGCACCGCGGGCGCCTGCGGGCGGGGTGCAGGCGCCCGCGGTGCGGGTGGGGGTGACTGGGGTTGGGCGTGCTGGGGCTGGGCGTGCTGGGGCCGCGGCGCCGGCACTCGGGGCCGGTAGGGCTCACCCAGGGTGGCCGGGTCGAAGCCCGAGACCCGCAGGCGGGCCAGGGTCTCGCCGTCGGGCTTGAACGGCCGCACGTAGACGCCCACGCCGTCGGGTCCGGGGCCGAACACCTCGGCGGTCAGCACCCTGCCGTCCTCGTAGCCGGTGACCTCGCGGATCGACGTGATGGCGCGGCGCCCGTCGGGCAGCTTCTTGATGTACACCAGCAGGTGCAGCACCTCGGCGATCTCGCGCATCACCGAGTCGGGCGTGGGGGCGTCGGGCGAGCGCTGGGCGTAGATCAGCATCTTGTTGATGGCCGCCCGGGTGCTGCCCGCGTGGATGGTGCCCAGCGAGCCGTCGTTGCCGATGCCCATGGCCTGCAGCAACTGCATCACCTCGCCGCCGCGCACCTCCCCCACGATCACCCGGTCCGGCGACATCCGCAGCGCCGCCTTGGCCAGGTCGTAGGTGGTGATCTCGCCGGTGCCCTCGGTGTTGGACGTGCGGGTCTCCAGCGCCAGGGTGCGCGGGTGCAGGCCCGACGACCGCAGGTGCAGCTCGAGGGTGTCCTCGATGGTGACCAGCAGCTCGTCCTGGGGGATCTCGGCGATCAGCGAGCGCAGCAGCGTGGTCTTGCCGGCGCCGGTGCCGCCCACCACCAGCAGGTTGGCCGGGTTGGGGGGGCGCACCGCGGCCCGCAGCACCTCGATGATCGGGGGGGTGACGGTGCCCTTCTCGGCCAGCCCCGCCATCGACGCCTGCAGCATCCGGTGGCGGCGGATCACCACCGAGGTGCGCTCGGCGACGGCGGTGACGGCGAACAGCCGGTGACCCGAGGCCAGCCGCAGGTCGAGGATCGGCGAGGCCGTGTCGAAGCGCCGCGAGGTCTGGCCGGCGGTGGCCGCGAGGTGGCGGATCATCATGACCAGCTCCTCCTCGCTGCCCGCAACCGGCGCCACCGGCACCCGCTCGCCGTTGGCCAGGGACAGCACCACGTTGTCGTGGCCCAGGATGTGGATGTTCTCGACGTCGTGGCGGTCCAGCAGCGGCGCCAGGGCCCCGCCGCCCATGAGGCCGCGGACGTTGCCGATGAACTCCCGCCGGCCGTCGGCGTCGAGTTGCGCCGAGCCCGAGACCAGGGCGGCGGTGTTGTACTCGCGGACGATCCGCTCGCCGAGGCCGACGAGTTGCCGGTCGATCTCGTCGACGGGCAGCTTCTGGCGCTCCATCTCCAGGAAGCGCTCGAGCAGGAACTCGTGGTGCCTGCGGAACAGTGCGATCGCAGGACTGATATCCACCATGGCGGCGACCACCTAGCTCTCGGTGTGACCGGTCACGACGCCCCCCCCGTAACCCCCGCTGGAGGTCCCCTGCGCCGCCTGCCCGTACAGCCGTGCCGCCCAGTCGCGGAACGACCCCGAGGCGGCGACCTCCGGCGTCGGTGGCTCCCCCGCGCCCGGAGCCGGGGGCGGGGACTCGAGCGGCGGAGGCGACGATGCGCCGGGCGGGCGAGCCCCGGTGGCGGATGGCGGGGCCGAGGCGGCCGGCTGTGGCGGCTGCGCAGGCTCACGGTGAACCGGCTGGGGCGGCTGAGGCTGCGGGGGCGGGGCGGGAGCCGATTCCGGTGACCCGTACAGGGGCTGGTGAGCCGAGGGGTACGGGGGCTGCTGGGGCGGCGGGGGCTGCGACCGGTCGTCGTGGAGTGGCTCGGGCGGCTGCCCGTAGGGCTGCTGGGGCGGCGGGGGCTGCTGATAGGTCCCCGGTGGCTCCTGGTACGCCCGCGGTGGCTCCTGATACGCGCCCGGTGGCTCCGGCGGCTGCGCCACCGGCGGGGGCGGCTGGTAGGTGGGCAGCGGTGGCTCGGAGAACGGTGGCGGTGCCTCACCGTACGCCTCGTGGTACACGGGCTCGGGAGGCGGCGGCGGGGGCTCGAAGTAGCCGTACCCCTCCGGCGGGTAGTGCGGGTAGCCCGGCGGCGGGGGCGGCGCCGCGGCGTACGGCGACGCGGCCGGGTGGTGCGCGTCGCCCGCCGGCGGCGGCGCCTGGCCGTAGCCCGCGCTGGGAGCCCCGTAGTAGGGATCGGGCTGCGGCGGATCCCCGGGGTAGCCGGCGGCCACCGGAGCCTCGTCGTGCACCCCGGGGGGGGCGCCGTGCTCGGGGGCGGCCACGGGCGCCGCTGGTGCGGCCTCGCCGGGCGGCGCGGGAGGTGGCGATTCGGCTTCCGCCCCCGCGGCCGTCTCCCCGCCCGCCGTGGCGGAGCGCCGCGACCGGGCCGAGCCGGATGCGGGCGGCTTGGCGTATCGCAGCAACTGTTCGGCGACCTCTTCCAGGCTCACCCGCCACTTCTTGGACTTCCGCTTCTTGCGGTTCAGGAACGCGGAGAGATCCCCCGTGGCCTCTGCGAACGCCGCGATCGCCCCGACGAAGGTGATGTCGCACTTCTCGGCCCACTCCTCGGCGCTGAGGGGCGAGTCGCCGACGGTCATGACGCACCGCTCGACGTCGGGGCCGCACGCCTCGGCGGACAGCACGGCGCCGAGGTGCTCCAACGTCGTCGGGGAATTGTCGCCGCGGGCCACCACGACCACCCCGGCGGCGTGATCGGTCAGTTCCGCCGCCGCCGAATCGGCGGTGATCCGCCCGCCGTCGATGATCACCGCCATCTCGGTCTCGGCGATGTCGCGCAAATCGCCGGCCCGCTCGTCCCACCACCGCACGATCTGCCGGGCGCCGGCGGGGCTGGAGGTGGCCGGCATGATGTGCAGGTTGTTGAACAGCACGTCCTGGGAGTGGTCGATGAGGTTGGCGCCATCCACCGGCAGGCCCGACGCCACGAACGACGCCGACCCCGGCGTGAACTGGATGCCCAGATGATGGCTCAGCGACCCGCCTCCCGGATCGGCCTCGATCAGCAGCACCTCGGTACCCGTCGACGCCCACTGGGCGGCCAGATAGATGGCCGTCGTGGAGGCCCCCGGCGAGCCGTGCGCGCTGTAGACGGTCAGCACGGCGTCACCTCGCGACGCCGGCGCGCCGACCGGCCGGGCGACGGGTGTGCGGCGCGTTGATGGCGCCGGACCCAGCCCCCACTCGTCCGAGGGCGCGCCGACGGGCCGGGCGACGGGTGTGGGGCGCGACCGGTCATCATGGTTCCTGACCGGGCTCCGGCGCCGAACCCTCATCGCCGAAAACCTCGTCGAACACCTCGTCGACGGCCGCGTCGACGGCCGCGTCGAGGATCGCATCGAACGTCGACGGCGGGTAGAGGTCGATCAGGTCGTCACGTCCGACCTCGGTGCCCAGCTTCCAGATCCTCCGGTTCGCGGACCGCGTGTAGCGATCCACCGTGTCGTGGATCGCCTTCGCCTCGGTGGGCGTGACGACGTAGGTGACCTTGTCGCCCTCGACGAACTCCAGGGACAGCACGCCGATCAGACCGACCGGGGGCTCCACCCCTTCGAGGCCTTCCAGCCCCGTCGGTTCGGCACCGAACAGGGCCACCTTGTCGCCCGTCTGCAACTCGCCGCCCGGCGCCTCGCCCGGTGGCAGGCTCACCTCGATGAGCACGTTGGCGGCCTCCTCCTCGCTCGACAGGGGCGGGAACTCGAACAGGCCCGGTGTGACGAGCGTTCCCGCGGGAATACGGCCCGTGGCCCACCTGTCGAGCACGAGGCCCGCGAACTCCACCGGCAGCGCGCCGGCGTCACCGACGTCGGCCTGCACGACGGTGAAGTCCGCCGCGGTCACGATCTCCCAGCGCTCTATCGTTCGCGCCGTCACCAGGTATTCCTGTCTCTCGTCCAGCGTCCGGAGCACGTACCAGAAGCCGCCGCCGCAGGCCACCACCAGGACCAGACCCAGGAGCAGCAGACCGCCGCGCACGCCGCCCTTCTGCTGCTTGGCCGAACCGGGTCGGGTGACCTGCCGCTGCCGGCCCGCGGGGGCCGGTGCCGATGGATTCGTGCGTGACGTGGTGGTAGTCATCAGTCCTCAGCGTCGAGTGGCGACGAAGACACCCCCCCCCACACACACGGCCGTGCACCACAACCGGTAGGAATCAGACGGCGGGACTCTGTTGGCGATTCGGCCAATTGTTTGTTGGGTTGCCTTTGCACATGCTAGTGACGGACATGGGCGAATCCCCACTATACAAACTGTTAAGCGTGACGCACGTCACCCCGGTTTCCCGGGGAGGATCGTGGCACGTTGCGCGAGGTGAGAGCACGACGCCACCTGCGGCGCCCGCACCCGGCGCCCGCGGCCGGCGCGAGCGCCCGCGGACCGGCCCGTGATCGCGCCGGCGCTCGTGCTGGCGGCGCTGGTGGTGTGGGCGGCAGCGGGTGTGCGGCTGGCCGTGACCGACTACCGCAGCAGGATCCT
The DNA here is from genome assembly GCA_026713745.1 of bacterium. GTDB lineage: Bacteria > Actinomycetota > Acidimicrobiia > Acidimicrobiales > CATQHL01 > VXNF01. The sequence continues at coordinate 3,086 of JAPONU010000607.1, read as the reverse complement.
GCCGACACGGCTGATCCGGAGCACCGCCGGCGTCGTGTGGGTGCTGTACGTGGCCGCCGCCCTGGTGGAGGGCGCGCCGGACGGCCTCGTGGGAGCCGCCATCGGCGGCGCGATCTGCGGCGGGGCGCTGGCGGTGGTTCACTTCGCCCACCCGCCGTCGATGGGCTTCGGCGACGTGCGTCTCGCCGCGCTCAACGGTCTGCTGTGCGGATGGTGGGGTTGGCGGGCCGCCCTGGCCGGCCTGGCGGCGGGTTTCCTGGTGGCGCTTCCCGAGGCCATCGTGACCCTGTGCCGGGAGGGACGCCGTGCCAGCCGCCCGCTCGGGCCCTACCTCGTGGTCGGCGCAGGGGGCGTGGCGGTCTGGAGTGCGCTCACCGCCGGCGTGGTGCCGTTCGGCGGGGTGTGAGCAGCGGAGTGTGAGCAGCGGGGAGTGAGCAGCGGAGTGCGAGCAACGGAGTGCGAGCAGCGGGGAGTGAGCAGCGGAGTGCGAGCAGCGGGGTGTGAGCAGCGGAGTGCGAGCAGATCGTGTGCCATTCCCCATCTACTGTCGCAGCGGTGGCCTACAGTTCACGCGTCGACGGCGAGCGGACAGGGAGACGGACGTGAAACGACGCACGTTGATCGTTCTGGGAGCGGCGGGCGCGATCCTCGCCGTGATGACGACACCGGTCGCTGCGCAGGCCGACGACCCGTCGGCGGTTGTGCAGGCGGCCCTCGACAACGCCTGGGTCGTGCTGGCGGGTGTGCTGGTCTTCGTCATGCAAGCGGGTTTCGCCCTGCTCGAGAGCGGCCTGACCCGGGTGAAGAACACCACCAACATCCTCGCCAAGAACCTGGCCGACATGTGCATCGGCACCATCGCCTTCCTGGCGGTCGGGTACGGCCTGGCGTTCGGCCGCGGCAACGCCTGGTGGGGCACCGAGGGGTTCTTCCTGGCGGGAACCGACCTGGCGGCCGTCGGCTCCAGCGGGTTCGGCAATCTCAGCACGGGCGCGTTCTTCTTCTTCCACGCCGTCTTCGCCGCCGCGGCGGTGACCATCGCCTCCGGTGCGATGGCCGAGAGGGCCCGGTTCAAGGCGTACCTGCTGTTCACCATCGCCATGAGCGCCTTCGTGTACCCGCTGGTGGTCCACTGGACCTGGGGCGGCGGGTTCATCGCCGACATCTCCATCGCGGGCGCACGCTTCGGCGATTTCGCGGGTTCGTCGGTCGTGCACCTCACCGGCGGGTGCGCGGCGCTCACGGGCGCGGTGTTCCTGGGACCGCGCCTGGGCAAGTACACGCCCGACGGGACACCCCGCCAGATCGCCGGCCATGCCATGCCGATGGTCCTGCTCGGCGTGTTCATCCTCTGGCTGGGCTGGTTCGGCTTCAACGCCGGTTCGCAGCTCGGCGCCACCGCCGGCAGCCCGGTGACCCGGGTGGTCCTCAACACCGCCATCGCCGGCGCGGCCGGCACGCTGACCGCCGGGGCGGTGGTGTGGCGCAGGCAGGGGCTGCCGGACATGTCGATCATCGCCAACGGCACCCTGGCCGGGCTGGTGAGCATCACCGCGGGTTGCGCCGCCATGAACGTGCTGGGGGCGCTGCTCACCGGTGCGGCAGCGGGTGTGATCGTGGTCTTCTCGATGCTGTACATCGAGCGCTCGGGCATCGACGATCCGGTGGGTGCGGTGTCGGTGCACGGCGTGTGCGGGTTCTGGGGCACCCTCGCTGTCGGCCTGTTCGCCCGCTACGACGACGGCTACCTCGGCCGCGACGAGGCCGGCCTGTTCTTCGGCGGCGGCGCCCAGCAACTGGTCGTCCAACTCGTCCTCGGGGCCGTCGTCGCGGCGTGGGTGCTGGTGACGACCGGCGTGCTGTTCGCCGTGCTGCGCCGCTTCGGGCTGCTGCGGGTCTCGCCGCAGGAGGAGGCGCTGGGCCTGGATCTCACCGAACACGGCATCGGCGCGTACCCCGCCGACGTCCTGCCCCGCGACGCCCGGGCCTACGAGCAGCCGACGTAAGCAGCGGCACCTCGCGGAAGCATCGTCGTGATCAAACCGAGGAACCTCGCCGTGCTCATGCAGCGGCTGGCCGACCTGATCTCGACCGCCCGCCACGACCCGACGAGACACACCTGCTTCGTGTCGTACCACGATGCCGACTTCAGTGAGGTGGAATCCTTCATCCGGCAGTTCGGGGAGGAGTTCGTGCCCCGCTGCATCGGGGTGACGCCCCAGGACCGCTTCGTCGGGAGCCTCGACGAGCACTACATCAAGAGTCGCGTCCGGGACGAGTGCCTCGGTGACTCCACGGTGACGATCGTGCTGTTGGGGCGGGAGACCTGGCACCAGATGTTCGTCGACTGGGAAATCGCCGCCTCGCTGCTGGAAGGGCCGGACCGTCCCCGCAACGGGATACTCGCCATGCCGCTCCCCTCGATGGGGAACCGGGCGACCCTGCCCGAGAGGATCCGCGACAACTTCTCCGGCCCCGGCGACGAGAAGTCCCCGGTGATCTACGAGAGCTACCCCACCACGCGGGAGTCCTTCCGAGCCAAGCTGGACCGGGCGCACGCCTCCCGGTCACAGCCGGGCGCGGCGGTCAACAACGCACGCCCCCTCCGGAGGGCGGACTCGCCCTGAACCCGCCCCCGTCTTGGGGGTACGGCGGGCCCACCGACCCGTCCCGGGGGCCTGAGGATGGCAGCGGGCGGTACGCCCCGTCCCCCGCTCGGCGGCACCCACCCACACCGGGGCAACGCCCCGCCACCCGCTCGGCGGCACCCACCCACGCCGGGGCAACGCCCCGCCACCCGCTCGGCGGCACCCACCCACGCCGGGGCAACGCCCCGCCACCCGCTCGGCGAGCAACGCCATGTGATATATTTCGTGATGGTTACTGTCTTTTCCCATCTAGTCGCTCCGACCATCGGACGATCTACCGATCCGTGGCCGCCCGGTGCTCTGCCGCGGCCCGGGCGAGCAGTTCCCCAGCGTGGTCGCGGGCCGAGCCGCTGTGCGCCGAACCCGACAGCATGCGCGCCGGTTTCCACTGGCCGGGCGGCCACGCCCTCGGCGTCCCTGGATTGACACGTGCCTTGC
>JAPONU010000606.1 GCA_026713745.1 bacterium | reverse complement strand
GCACGACACTCCGCCGAGGCCAGGCGCACGGCTCGAGAACTGAAGCGGATGATCGTCGCCACGCTGGGTATTCTGGACGCAGACGAAGGAGTCGCTCCGTGACGACACCGGCCATCTCCCCGGGCCCACACATCGAACTGTCCGCCGTGGTGCGCCTCGAGGCCGACTACCTGCCAATTCGTCCACGTGCCGCGCTGCTGCGCCTCGCCGACGAATTGGAGTCACGCAGCGACCGGGTGGTCATCTCCCGCGACGCGCTCTGCGAAGCCATCCTCGCCGCGACAACAGACGAGCATCCACCCGATAGCGAGCAGGCAAACGGCGATTCGGCCCAATCCGGCGGCGGCGAACCCGTTCACAACTCGATGCCAGCGCGTTTGCGCCGCAGGGCTTACAGGAGCCCGGCCGGACCCGACCGGGAAGCCCTCCTGCGCTACGCCGACGAACTGGAGGAGAAGGGCGACCCCGCTCTGGTCTCCCCTGTCACACTGCGGGCCGCCCTGAGAGCGCACTCGGCGAGCGACCCCGAGGACGATTTCTGAACACTCGCCGACGCGTTGGCCACAGACCCAACTCGAGCCCGAAACGACGACCTGAGCCTACGAGTCGGCGGCGTGGCGACGCCCTGAGATCGAAGCGACAGTGCGTTAGGTCGTCGACATCAACGGCATGTCCCCCGGCGGAGGAGTCCGAGTCGCATCGACACGCAAGACCCGACTGCTCACCGTCCGGAGAGGAGCCGGGTCTGCTCCGTCAAGCTACTGCTCTCGGTTCAGCCAGTCTCGCCGAGCAAGCAGCGAATCTCAAGCCGCAGCGTTGCGTTGCCCCGGTCAGGCGGCTGGAGGGCTGGCCCCGTCGTCCGTCGCATCGACCTGACGCTGGTTCGCACCGCGACTCAGTACGCCTTAGCCGACAACGTCGGGGCGCGTGGGCGGAATGATCCAGTTGCGCGTGAGATGCTCGGCGAGACGCTTGCCCTGGCTCCCCTGCAACCGCCTGCCGCCATCGTTGCGAAACACCACGACATGCTCGGGACTCTCGACAGTCGGCCAAGGCTGTATGCCGAGCACTCCGTCGGCTCGTACATCATCCGCGCCGATGCGCGAGAAGCCGTAACCGGGATGGCGTTGGCAGAGGACATCGACCGATTCCAGTAGATGCTCCAAGTGGTAGGAAGCCGCCGGACCCGGACATCCGAGCTGTTGTGCTTCTTCCGGACGATAGAACTGAACGGCCATGCGGTTGATTCGCGGCATCCCTTGCTCGTCGGGTTCAGTCCACACACAGAACCTCGGATTGATCCGTCTAATGAGTTGTGAGCCGGGAGGGACACCTTCGAGATCGTCGGCATAGTGGCTGCTCTGCACGAGTGCGGATCAGCGGAACGGTGAGCCGTGACTACCGCTGATGGGCTAGGAGGATCCGGCGCCAGTCATCGTTGGGCTGACTGCCGACGTGACCCTCCCACTCGATACCGCGCGCGGTGTCCTCGTAGCAAAGTTCGACATGGTCGGCATCTCGGACAGTGAATCCGACGCTTCGCGTCGGGTCGTACCACTCAATGAACACCCCGGCATCGGGAGTCGGCACGATCGCGGGTGGCTGCAGATCCGGCAAGCCCTCGGCTAGTCGTTCGACCAACTGACAAGCGAGCGCCAAGGTCGATTCGCGCATAGCCGGCGACCCTGGACCGTCCCAACCCGCGGCCAACCACCGGAGATTCCGAATCTGTCGCAGAGTCTCGTCGCGCCACTCTGCTGCCCAATGCATCTCGGACAGCACGTACACCCGCGAGCGACCACTCGATTGAGCCGCGATCTGCGATGCCGCCCGGTGCAGAGGCTGCCCAGGAGACGATTCGGCAAGCACTGCTCCCGTTGGGGGTGTCATGGGGGTCCTCCCGTTGACTTCTGGCCCCACCGTTCCCGCATCCGTGAGGTCGTCAGATCCTCGAAGCCGCGGACAATCCACACCCGTCCGGCGTCCAGGAATCGAAGCACGCCCGAAAGATCACCTGATGGGGGTGCACCACGCGCCGTAAGCGTCAGGACAACTCGCGGGGCATCCGAGTCTCGATCGACTGCCGCGGTACGCGCAGACAGGTGGAGTCGCCCGACGACGTCCTCCGCGTGCATTTCGTAGCGGCTTGAGAACTCGGCGTGGTGCGGCTCGGGGAGGTACGCTCCGGCGGTCGGTTGAACGTCGCGCAGAACCGCACCCAGAGGTCCCGCTCCGTCGGTCGGGCCCGGCAGAGCGATGTGGTTCACGTAGGTGATCTCGCACTGGACGGGCTGTAGGCGCGCCTGCAGATCTGCGTCTAGGAATGCGATGAACTGCTCAAGGTGGGACTGGAACCGCTCGCGGCCGGCTTCGTACCGCTCGTAGTCGGGCCGCGCCGGTGTCTTGCGCCAGTTGTACGCGAACCAGTCGGACTGGATCTGGACAAGGCGGTTGTCGTCCGAGAACATGAACCGCGTCGGTGGAGGCTCCACACGAAGCCTGACGGACATTTCCTCTCTCGGGGGCGGCGCGGGGAAACGCTCAACCGGCACGTTGTAGGAAGAACGCTCCGCGTCACTCGGTAGAGCCTCCGCGAGATGCTGTCCCCAGAAGCGCACGATCTGGGTCGAAGTCAGCTGAGGGACCTCGAGGAAGCTGACACCGAGCACAGTCTCCACAACCGGCGGGGCAGCGAAGTCCGGGAGCGAAAAGCCGCTCACTGCAATCGCGGTGCGATCTGGGGCACTTCCCGAATCGTACCGCCGCCGGTACGTCCAACCTCGGAACTCGCCATGCTGCCTCTACGTCGCGATTGGCCCGGACACCGATGCTCGGCAAGGCTGTCGTACCCCGTTTCTACGATCAGGGCTGTGGATAGCCGAGTTGCGAGGAGGGCTGTGGCCGACCGTTCGGGCATCGAGTGGACCGAGACGACGTGGAACCCGACAACGGGTTGTGACCAAACGTCACCGGGCTGCGACAACTGCTACGCGCTCGCGCTCGCCAAGCGCCTGAAGGCCATGGGCCAGCCCAAGTACGGCAACGACGGCGACCCCCGCACCAGCGGCCCCGGCTTCCGGCTGACGTTGCACCCCGACACCCTGGCCATCCCCTACACGTGGCGCTCACCGCGGCTGGTGTTCGTCAACTCGATGAGCGACCTCTTCCACCCCGACGTGCCACTCGACTTCATCCGCCGCGTGTTCGAGGTGATGGCCGGCACGCCACAGCACACCTACCAGATCCTCACCAAACGCTCCCGCCGGCTGCGCAACCTCTCCGACGAACTCGACTGGCCCGACAACGTCTGGATGGGCGTCAGCGTCGAGACGGAGCGCTACGCGTTCCGGATCGACCATCTCCGCAAAGTCGAAGCCAAGGTCCGATTCGTCAGCGCCGAACCGCTGCTCGGTCCCCTCCCCCACCTAGACCTCACCGGCATCGACTGGCTGATCGCCGGCGGCGAGAGCGGTCCGGGCGCCCGCCCCATGGACGAGTCCTGGGTCCGCGCCCTCCGCGACCAGTGCGGCACCGCCGACGTCGCCTTCTTCTTCAAACAGTGGGGAGGCCGAACCCCCAAAGCCAACGGCCGCGACCTCGACGGAAAGCACCACGACGAGATGCCAATCGACCTGGTTGTCGTCGTCTGATGAGCAGGCCGCCAGCAGATTGGGAGAAGCCTCTGCTGAGCGAATCCGTGCTCGACGAGTTGGCTGTCGAAAGTGAGTCCCGTCGAGCAATACCGACGGCGCGCGATCTCGCCACCGAGGTTCGGGAGTTCCATGGCTGGACGCTTGACAAGCTGGAGGTGTTCGAGAACTACCTGAAGCTCTACCGGCGGGTTGCCGG
>JAPONU010000605.1 GCA_026713745.1 bacterium | reverse complement strand
TTCATGGCTGCCAGACCCTCGGCGCCGAAACCCAGCTTGCCGCCGCCGACGAAGACCACGTTCTGGTGCAGGCCGTGAGCCACGAACGCCAGGTAGACCCGGGCGAACCCTCGCCGGAAGGGCAGGGCCACGTGGTTGGTGAAGACAAGGGGCCCTGCTCCCGTGCCGCCCTCACCGCCGTCCACGTTGACGAAGTCGGGGCCTTCGCCCCGTTCGGCCATGCGCCGCGCCAACTCGTCCCAGAACCGGGCACCGCCGACGGCAGACTTGATGCCCACCGGCAGCCCGGTGGCGCCGGCCAGTTCTTCGGTGAAATCGATGAGACCGTCCACGTCGCTGAAGGCGCTGTGGGCGTTCGGGCTCTTGACCGTCTCGCCCACGGGGACCCCGCGTGCAGCGGCGATGGCCGGTGTGACCTTCACCCCGGGCAGCATGCCGCCGAGGCCCGGCTTGGCCCCCTGGCTGAGCTTGATCTCGATGGCCCGGACCGGCGCCGAGCCGACCGTTTCGATGAAGCGCGGCAGGCTGAAGGTCCCGTCGGGGTTCCGGCAGCCGAAGTACCCGGTGCCGATCTGGTAGACGAGCTCGCCGCCGCTGCGGTGGAATTCGGAGATGCCACCCTCGCCGGTGTTCTGCAGGCAGCCGGCGAGCCGGGCGCCGACGTTCAGCGCCTCCACGGCGGGCCCGCTGAGCGAGCCGTAACTCATGCCCGAGATGTTCACCACCGAGGCCGGCCGGAAGCGCCCCGGGCGGTCCCGCCAGGCGCCTAGTTCCTTGGCACACGGCAGCGTGGCCGCCTCGTCGATCTCGTCGAGGTGTGGGAAGGCGGAGTGCTTGACGATGAGGTAGCCGGTCTGGTCGAGATCCTGGTCGGTTCCGAAGCCGAAGTTGGGATTCTGACGCTTGGCCGAGGCGTAGACCCAGCGGCGCTGCGCCCGGTTGAAGGGTCGCTCCTCGTCGTTGCTGGTGACGATGTACTGGCGTAACTCCGGACCGATGCTCTCGAGCAGGTAGCGGAAGTGTCCGATGATCGGGAAGTTCGCCAGGATGGTGTGCTTGCGTTGCAGCGCGTCGTGGACCGCCACTGCCAGCAGGAATCCCCCGATGACCGTCACTGCAATGAGCCAACCTGCCACGGGACTCACGCTAGTGATTCCTTCCGGCGTCTTGACCTCGCCGGAGCCACCTTGCCGGCCGGGGCGCTGTGCCGTGCACCTTCCCGTCGGACGGGCGCGGGAAGGATGTCACCCCGGTAGAGGTGGGGATCTACACTCGCCGCCGACTGACCGGAGGGAGCAACACGATGACCGACAACGCCCTACCTGCTGACGCCCAGACGTTCAGCGAGGTGCGCGACGGGATGCGCGTCGACTGGGACGTGCCCATCGAGATGGACGACGGGCTCGTCCTGCGCGCCGACGTCTACCGCCCGAACGATGATGGGCGCTACCCGGTGCTGCTGTCCTACGGCCCCTACGCCAAGGGCCTCGCCTTCCAGGAGGGCTACCCCAGCGCCTGGAACCGGATGGCCGAAGAGCATCCCGACGTGGTCGCCGGCTCCACCAACAAGTACCAGAACTGGGAGGTCTGCGACCCGGAGAAATGGGTGCCCGACGGCTACGTCTGCCTGCGGATCGACGCCCGCGGCTGCGGCCGCTCGCCCGGCTACATCGATCACTTCTCGCCGCGGGAGACCCAGGACCTTTACGACTCCATCGAATGGGCGGCGGTGCAGCCGTGGAGCGACGGCAAGATCGGGCTCTCGGGCGTCTCCTACTACGCCATGAACCAGTGGTCCGTGGCTTCCCGCCAGCCCCCGCACCTCGTCGCCATGATCCCCTGGGAGGGCGCCGCGGAGTGGTACCGGGACTCCACCCACCATGGCGGCATGCTCTCCACGTTCTGGGACAACTGGTACGACATGCAGGTCAAGACGGTGCAGCACGGTCTGGGCAGCCGGGGTTCGGTCAACCCCAACACGGGAGAGCTGACCTCGGGCCCACCCACGCTCAGCGAGGAGGACCTGGCCGTCAACCGCTGCGCCTTCGGCGACGAAATCCAGGCGCACGCCTTCGACGACCAGTACCACGCAGACCGTTCGCCGGTCTGGGACAAGGTCGTGGTGCCGTTCCTGTCCTCGGCCAACTGGGGCGGCCAGGGGCTGCACCCGCGGGGCAACTTCGAGGCCTACACCCGGTCGGCGTCACCGGAGCGCTGGCTGGAAGTGCACGGCATCGAGCACTGGACCGAGTACTACACCGACTACGGCGTGGACCTGCAGAAGCGCTTCTTCGGACACTTCTTGAAGGGTGAGGACACCGGCTGGGACAGCCAGCCGCGGGTACTCCTGCAGGTGCGCCACGTGGACCGCTTCGTAGAGCGGGCCGAGGACGACTGGCCGATCCCGCGCACCGACTGGCGGTCGCTGCACCTGCACGCCGACGGGGAGCTTCGGGCTTCTCCCTGCGCGCCGGAGGGGACCCTCAGCTACGAGGCCACCGGCGACGGGTTGACCTTCCTGACCGAGCCGTCGACCGAGCAGCTGGAGATCACCGGCCCGCTGGCGGCCAAGCTGTTCGTGTCGTCCTCCACCGTCGACGCCGACCTGTTCGTCGTGTTCCGGGTGTTCGATCCCGACGGCGACGAGGTGACCTTCATGGGGGCGATCGACCCACACACGCCGATCGCCCAGGGCTGGCTGCGGGCGAGCCACCGCAAGCTCGACCCCGAGCTGTCGCTGCCCTGGCGGCCCTACCACACCCACCTCGAGGCGGACCACCAGCCGCTGGCGCCGGGCGAGGTGTACGAACTCGACATCGAGATCTGGCCCACGTGCATCGTCGTGCCACCCGGCTACCGGATCGGCTTCAGCGTGCGCGGGCGGGACTACGAGTACGGGGGCGACACCTCGGGCATGACCCTGTCCAACTTCAAGAACGAACTGCGCGGCTGCGGGCCGTTCCTGCACAACGACCCACGCGACCGCCCGCCGGAGATCTTCGAGAACGAGGTCACCCTGCACTTCAGCCCCGACCGCCCCAACTACGTCCTGGTCCCGGTCATCCCACCGGCCTGAGCCGGCGGTCCGGACGGGTGTCTGGGTGCCGCTCTGCTCCTTCACGCGGGGCGAAAGGCGTCGTAGCCCGGCCCTCAACCCCCCGCCCTCGCGTGTTTCGGACGGTGTAGGCGGGGCTGCGGGCCTCAGGTG
>JAPONU010000604.1 GCA_026713745.1 bacterium | reverse complement strand
GGGTCGGGCTGCTACTCCAGGCCGATCTGGTCGACGGTTCCACGCCAGGCCAGCGAGCCGCCGTCGATGAGAATGTAGGCGCCGTTGATGAACGATGCCGCCGGGCCGGCCAGGAAGCAGACCAGCTCAGCGACCTCCTCCGGCGTGCCGAGCCGCGGGATGAGGCTGGTGTTTATCAGCGCCTTCTCGAAGGCCTCGGGGTCCTCGGCCTGCTGTACGAACCGGGTCACCATCTCGGTGGCGATGGCGGTGGGGCCGTAGCAGTTCACCCTGATGCCGTAGGGCGCCAGGTCCACGGCCAGGTTCTGGGTCTGCAGCCGGATGCCGCCCTTGGAGGTGCCGTAGGCGGAGTTGCGGGGGTACGCGGACTGGGCACCGGTGGAGGCGGCGTTGACGATCGACCCGTAGTCGCTCTGCTTCAGGTACGGCACCGCCGCCTTGGCGCAGACCCACGGGGCGACGGCGTTTACCTCCACGACCCAGCGGAACACGTCGATGGGCATGGTCTCCAACGAGGTGTTCTCCCCGGCCCGGGCCGTCTCGTGCACCCCGGCGTTGTTGTGGAGGACGTCGATGCCGCCGAGGCGCTCGGCCGTGGCGGCCATGAGTGCCTCCACCTGCTCGGCGTCGGTGACGTCGCAGGCGACGAAGTCGGCGTCGCCACCGTCGGCGCGGATGCCGGCGGCGACCTGCTCACCGGCCTCAGCGACCGAAGGCAGGTCGCTGACCATGACGGCCGCCCCCTTGGAGGCGGCGACGCGGGCGGTGGCAGCCCCGATGCCGCCGGCGGAGCCGGTGATGACGAAGCGCATTCCCTCAATGCTCATGGGTGGTCCTTTCTGCGGTTTGTCTGTTGTTTGTCGGTCGTTGGACGCTAGTCGGACGGTTGTCGAGCGGGATGGCCCGCCAGGTGACAGGGCGCCGCGGCGGCGCCGCCGTCACCGTTAGGCGGCGGGCCGGAAGGTCAGCGGCATGTGCACCGGCGACCGCGTGAAGACGCCTACCGGGGTCGGGGAACCGTTGGCGAAGGCGACGTCCTCCATGGAGTCGAGCAGCTGGTTGGTGCCGGTCTCCACCTCGTTGAGGGCAAGGATGGCGCCCACACAGAAATGCCGCCCGAGGGCAAAGGAGGTGTGGTTGGCCGCCGCCGTGAAGGCCTTCTCCATGTCCAGGTCCTCCCGGAAGATGTCGAAGCGGTCGGGGTCGTCGTACTTGCGGGGGTCGCGGTTCGCCCCGGCGAGCAGGCAGGTGACCGTCGAGCCGGCGGGGATGGTCCCGCCCGACATCTCCACGTCGGTTGCGGTCTCGCGCATGATCATCTGCACCGGAGGCGTGTGCCGCAGGGTCTCGGCGAAGGCGTTGCGGATGAGGCTGCGGTCGGCGCGCACCGCCTCCATCTGCTCGGGGTGCTCGATGAGGCGCCAGAACATGTTGGCCATGGACTTGTCGGTGGTCTCGCCGCCGGCGGTCAGCAGCAGGCTCACAAAAGCCTTGATCTCGATATCGCTGAGGCGCTCACCGTCGATCTCGGCCTG
>JAPONU010000603.1 GCA_026713745.1 bacterium | reverse complement strand
CGCCGTGGCCCGCTTGCCCGTCTACCGGAGAGTCCTGCTGGAATTGCTGTCCACCCGGACCACCACAGTGTCCTCGACCCGCCTGGCGGCCCTTGCGGGAGTGAACGCCGCCAAGGTGCGCAAAGATCTCTCCTACCTGGGATCCTTCGGAATCCGCGGCGTGGGCTACAACGTGGAGCACCTGCTCCATGAGGTCAGCCGGGAGTTGGGGTTGACCCACGACTGGCCGGTGCTGATCGCCGGTCTCGGCAATCTCGGTTCGGCGCTGGCCAACTACGGCGGGTTCCTGGACAGGGGATTTCCCGTGCGGGCGCTGGTGGACGCAGATCCTGCGAAGGTCGGTCGGAGCGTCGCGGGTGTGCTGGTGCGCCATGTCGACGAACTCGAGGAGATTGTGGCGGAGAGCGGCATCGCCATCGGGATCGTGGCCACGCCCGCCGCAGCTGCGCAGGACGTGGCGGAGCGCATGGTGGCCGCCGGCATCGGCTCGATCCTCAACTTCGCTCCGGTCGTTGTGAACACCGCCGGCGGCGTCAGTGTTCGCAACGTGGATCTGGCGGTCGAACTGCAGGTGCTCAGCTTCTACCAGCGCCGCCACGTGCCGGGCGGTCCGGAGGATCTGCTGGAGCCTCGGGAGGCCCCGGGCCGGGTCTCCTGAACCGGTCGCTAGATTGGCCGCGTGTCCGTTCTCGCCATCGGCCTGAATCACCGCACCGCGCCGCTGGAGTTGCTGGAACGCCTCAGCGCCCCGCACGGCAATCTCCCCAAGACTCTCGCCCGGCTCGGCGGGTTGCCGAACGTGGACGAGACGGTCGTGCTGTCGACGTGCAACCGGCTGGAGGTGTACGCCTGGGCCGAGAAGTTCCACTCGGCGTACGAGCACATCTACGACCACCTCGCCGGGGAGGCCTCCGTGGTGTCGCCGGACATGAGCGATTCGGTCTACTCGCTGTACGGCTCCGACGCCGTGCGACACCTCTACGCCGTGGTGAGCGGATTGGACTCGGTGGTTCTGGGCGAGGCGGAGATCCAGGGACAGGTCAAGCGGGCCTGGCAGACCGCTGAGGCGGCGGGTACCTCGGGCGACAACCTGAACCCTCTCTTCCGGCAGGCCCTGGGAGTCGGCCGGCGGGTACGGGCCGAGACGAAATTGGGGCGCGTGCTGACGTCGGTGTCCGAAGCCGCGGTGGCCCTGGCGTCGCAGCGACTGGGCTCTTTCGCCGGCCGGCGCATCGCTGTGCTGGGTGCGGGAGAGATGGGCGGCGGCATGGCCAAGGCCATCGCCCCGGTGCGCGACGCCGAGCTGGTCCTGGCCAGCCGGTCCTGGCAGCGGGCGCAGGAGTTGGCGCTCATGCTGGGGGCCCGCGCCGTCCACCTCGACGAGCTGGCGGCCGAACTCGTGGGTGCCGACGTCCTGTTGACATCCACCGCCGCCACCTCCCTGGTCATGGACTTCGACGAGTTGGACAAGGTGATGGCCGAGCGCGGCGGGCGGGACCTGCTCGTGGTGGACATCGCCGTTCCCCGCGACGTGGACCCGTCAGCGGGGGCGCTCGACGGCCTGACGCTGTGTGACATGTCCGATGTGCGGTCGTTCGCCGCCGCCAACGGGGGACACAGCGAGGCCGAGACCCGCAAGGCCTGGGGCATCGTCTACGCCGAGGCCGAACGCCACGGCGACCAGGTAGCGGGACGCGACATGGCGCCGCTCATCAGCGAGTTCCGGCGGCGGATCTGCGACATCTCCCAGGCGGAGTTCGAACGCTTCGACGCCCGCCTCGCCTCCCTCGCCCCCGAGCAGCGCCGCACGGTGGAGGCGTTGGTGCACGGGATCGTCAACAAGGTCCTACACGAGCCCACCGTGCGCCTGAAGGATGCCGCCCCCGACGGTGGGAGTGAGCAGCTGGCCGGTGCTCTCCGCGAGCTCTTCGACATCTGACTCCCCCTCCCCCGGGCCGCCGGAACCGGAGGAGCCGCGGCGGCTGCGTGTCGCCACCCGGTCCAGCCCGCTGGCTCTCTGGCAGGCAGCGGCTGTGGGCCGGATGCTGTTGGTCGCACACCCCGGCCTGATCACCGAGGCTGTGCCGGTCCGGACCGAGGGCGACCGCCTCGCCAACGCCCCGCTGGCGGACATCGGCGGCAAGGGGGTCTTCGTTCGGGCCCTGCAGGCGGCGGTCCTGGACGGCCGAGCCGACTTGGCGGTGCATTCGGCGAAGGATCTCCCGTCGCTCACTCCGCCGGGTCTCTGCATCGCCGCGATCCCGGCGCGCGGCGAGGTCCGCGACGCTCTCGTCGGGGGCCGGCTGGTAGACCTGCCGGCGGGAGCCGTGGTCGCCACGGGCTCGGCTCGGCGCCGCGTGCAATTGGCCGAGCGCCGCCCGGACCTGCGATTCACCGACCTGCGCGGCAACATCGACACCCGGCTGGCCAAGGCGGCGGACTTCGACGCCGTTGTGATGGCCCTCGTCGCCCTCGAGCGCCTCGGGCGCAGACCGGTGGTCCTGCAGGCCCTGGATGTCGACGTGATGGTGCCGCAGGTCGGTCAAGGGGCCCTGGCGGTGGAGTGCGGTGCCTACGACACCGGGTTGCGCCGGCTCCTGGCGGCGATCGAGGACCCGACCACCCGCCGTTGCGTGGATGCCGAGCGGGCCTTCCTGGCTGCGTTGGGGGGAGACTGCACGATGCCGGCGGGGGCGCACGCCCGCCTCGCCGGTGGAGCGGTCCACGTGCGCGGCGTGCTGGCGCCCGCAGAGGGCGAGCCGCTGCGCCGTGCCGAGGTCAACGACGGTGACGCCGCCCGGGCCGGGCGGCGGCTGGCCGAACTCCTGGCGGGGCCCGCTGCGTCGGGGTCAGAGGACGCTCCCACTGTGGGGTGTGATGGCGATGCCTGACCGGCGACCACTGGCGGGGCGACGGATCCTGGTTGTGCGCCCCAGCGCGCAAGGCATCGCCAGCGCGGGGGCCCTGCGCGGCGCTGGAGCGGAGCCTGTGCTCGTGCCGCTCATTGCATTGTT